>NZ_LWGF01000723.1:0-917 GCF_001635355.1 Oleiphilus sp. HI0125 | reverse complement strand
CAAACGGTTTACCATGCACCCAGTTTGCATAATGCGCTAAGCCAAATACGAGCGCGGCAAGCGCAACGGCCTTGATCTCACCGAATGTTTGATGGATGCCACTTTGGAGCACACCTCTGAACAAGAGTTCTTCGAACATACCAATCAGAAGTGTCATGAGCGCGAGAAGGGCAAGTTGTTGAACAGGAAAGTTATTAAATAGTGTGTCGGTGAGATCAGCAGATTCGGCCTGAGAAATCGCTGCAAATAAAACTAATCCGGGAAAGCACATGGCTATCCATATATATTTTCTGCGTTCGCTAATACTGCTTCTAGCACCAATGTGTCGCCATTGACTGAAGAAACTGATCACAAGGGCAATACTGGTAACGAGAAAAATCTCAAATGGAAGCTGCTTAATAATCTCAGATGCGTCGTTCAGTCCTTTTCCTTTGCCAAAGGAATGTGAGCTGAATAAACCTGGTACGATCAATATGAGCAAATATATAAATACGATAAAGCCTGCAAATAATGCAGGCTTTTGGTCGTATGCCTTTATGCCTTTCGAACGAAATGATGAGTCAGTGGTAGGCATAGATTAGGTTAATAGAGTTCGTAGAGATTAGTTGGACGTCTCTTCCCACTCTCTTGGAGATGGAAGCAATATATAAATGGCGGCGATTAAGATGAATGTCGCAAAGGTGTAAGCTTTCATTTGGCCATTCCATTGATTTGCCCACATTTGAAACCATTCAGCGCCGACAACACCGAACCCAAAATACCATACCAATACTGCGATAGTTGCACTCAACACAAATAATGCTTGTCCTGTATGGAACCGAGAACCACCATGGTTGGTATTCTTTAGCATCAGAAAAGCGGCTGCCACGCCTAATATTCCAGCGCTCAGTTCTGCAGCAATAATGGCCCAATAGCCA
>NZ_LWGF01000722.1:0-805 GCF_001635355.1 Oleiphilus sp. HI0125 | reverse complement strand
GTTAAAAAATGATCAATTTGATATGGTTCGCATTATTACAGGGGGTTTGGTGACGATTCCGCTGTTTTTGCACAGAGTTATCCACAGCAAATGTGGGTAATGTTTCAATTTTGTAAACGAGCGAGTTGTCAAGCGTGAATTAGCCAAAAATTTAATCTTGGACGTGGATACTTCTCGCCATTTTTTTATCAGGCGCTATACTTTCGGGCGATTATTTCTGGAGCGCCTATGTCCCATACATTACTTACCAAAGCTTTATTCTGTTTACCTCCTGAAACTGCCCATGATCTGTCACTAGACTGGATGAGTGCCCTAAATCGCTTGGGCGTATTTAAACCTTTTATGCCTAGTGTTGCAGATGATCCGGTCGAAGTAATGGGAATTCGATTCCCAAATCGAGTTGGTTTAGCTGCAGGTCTAGATAAAAATGGTGAGCATATAGATGCGCTTGGCGCAATGGGTTTTGGATTTGTTGAAGTTGGAACGGTTACCCCCCGCGCTCAAGATGGAAACCCTAAACCTCGAATGTTCCGTTTGGTCGATGAGCAGGCGATTATTAACCGTATGGGGTTCAATAATAAAGGAGTAGAGAGCTTACTTAACGCAGTTTCGAAACGACACTATAAAGGTCCAATCGGGATCAACATTGGTAAGAACTTTGACACAAGCGTAGAAGATGCCAATCAAGATTACTTGATTGGTTTGAGAAAGGCTTATAGCGCAGCGGATTATATTGCCGTCAATGTTTCTTCTCCGAACACGCCAGGATTGAGAACTTTGCAGTTTGGTGACTCACTGAAAGAAC
>NZ_LWGF01000721.1:0-552 GCF_001635355.1 Oleiphilus sp. HI0125 | reverse complement strand
CTGCTTTCTTGGCTTGNTCCGCTTTCTTGGCTTGTTCTGCTTTCTTGGCTTGTTCTGCTCTTTTGGCTTGTTCTGCTATCTTGGCTTGTTCTTCTATCTTGGCTTGTTCTTCTATCTTGGCTTGTTCTTCTATCTTGGCTTGTTCTGCTTTCTTGGCTTGTTCTTGCTTATCTTTGTTTACGTTTTTGGATTTACTTGGATCATTCGGCTTGTCCCCATAGCCACCTAACCCAGTCTCTTTGTTGCCGAAAGAGCCGTTGTCGTTATTTTTGTCGACAGAGTAAACCTCTTCCAATGGATCCTTATCTTTCTTCTTCTCTTCTTTCTTCTCGGCTTCCTTCTTCTCAGCCTCTTTCTTCTCAGCCTCTTTCTTCTCAGCCTCTTTCTTCTCAGCCTCTTTCTTCTCAGCTTCTTTCTTCTCAGCTTCTTTCTTCTCAGCTTCTTTCTTCTCAGCTTCTTTCTTCTCAGCTTCTTTCTTCTCAGCTTCTTTCTTCTCAGCTTCTTTCTTCTCAGCTTCTTTCTTCTCAGCTTCTTTCTTCTCAGCTTCTTTCT
>NZ_LWGF01000720.1:0-1455 GCF_001635355.1 Oleiphilus sp. HI0125 | reverse complement strand
AGGGAATCAACGGCACGGTATCTGGCACCGAAGCATCCATTGAAACCTTATTAACTTGGTTGAAAGCTATTCCCGAGTTTGCAGATATTGATTACAAGCTTTCGTTTGATGAATCTCAACCGTTTTACCGCACCAAGGTGAAACTTAAAAAAGAAATTGTCACGATGGGAGTAGAGGGTATCGATCCTAAAAAAGTTGTTGGCACATACGTCAAACCTAAAGACTGGAATGCGCTTATTTCTAATCCTGAAGTTGTGTTAATTGATACGCGTAATGACTATGAGTATGAGATTGGTACGTTTGAGGGTGCCGTAAACCCCAAAACTGATACCTTTAGAGAATTCCCAGCTTATGTTGATGAACATTTAGATCCTGCTAAGCATAAAAAAGTCGCTATGTTCTGTACGGGCGGCATTCGTTGCGAAAAATCGACAGCTTTCCTAAAAGAAAAGGGCTTTGATGAGGTTTATCATCTAGAGGGTGGCATCCTTAAATATCTGGAAGAAGTCCCTAAAGAAGATACGATGTGGGAAGGCGATTGCTTTGTGTTTGATAATCGTGTTGCTGTTGATCATGATCTAAACAAAAGCGCCTATGATCAATGCCACGCATGTCGACTTCCAATTACTGCCGAAGATATGGAACACGAACACTACAAAAAAGGTGTGAGTTGTCCTAAGTGTTTTGGCAAACACACGCCTAGCCAGATCAAACGATTCGAAGAACGTCAAAAACAGATTGACTTAGCGCGCGCACGTGGCCAAGGCCATATTGGTAGTGAAGCAACTGAAGCTATTGCTCAAAATCGTGATAGGAAAATTGCGGCGATTAAAGCGCAGCAAGAAGCGCAGTAATACATCTGATAAAAGTAGCGTGAACGGTGTCGTTTGCGCTACTTCAACTCAATCTTTTTCTCTTGGCATCTCGCACAGCGCATAACTGTGACAAGCCTCCCTTGCTTAACGTCAAACTGGTTCTCTTTTTCGATCACCCATTTGTGAAAGCCATGCTTACAAAGGCTTTTTCCTTTATGCTTCTCTTTGAGCGAAGGTCTTTTAAACTGAACAACGTCTCCCATAGTTTTCCTCGCGAACAATAAATCAAAGCAGCAAATAAGAATTAGACGGATGCTACCAAAAGGATACCGTAAACGATACAGCCTTACTTTCATCGGAAGCTTGTTGCTGCATAGCTCCGTTGCGACCTATCTTATCTATAATCCTGTCGATTTTACGGAAGAAGTGCAGGACAAATCTGTAACTGTTCAGCTTAAGAAAGATGAACCGAAGTCGGACAAGAAAGAGGCCGAGAAGAAGGAAGCCGAGAAGAAGGAAGCCGAGAAGAAGGAAGCTGAGAAGAAAGAAGCTGAGAAGAAGGAAGCTGAGAAGAAAGAAGCTGAGAAGAAAGAAGCTGAGAAGAAAGAAGCTGAGAAGAAAGAAGATGAGAAGAAAGAAG
>NZ_LWGF01000719.1:0-621 GCF_001635355.1 Oleiphilus sp. HI0125 | reverse complement strand
GGTATTTCTGCACCTTGCTGCACAAGGTGAGTAGTCGCTGATAGCATCGGCGCATCAACACTACCATGAATGTTAATGACCACATTGCTGATGACTTGTTCGCCATCGAGTGTGGTTGCAATCACTGGAATTTTTTCTTGTATGGTTTCATGCACACCTAGGTGATTGACTGCCGAGTTAGTATTATCTAATGCATAATGATAATGTCCGGCACTATCAATCGAGAATGTCCCATAAGTAGTGTGCTGCTGAACTTGCGGCGTGAATTCTGGCTGATCAATACCATCTAAATCTTTGGCTTTTAATTCTCCTTTGACTTCAAATTGGGCACTATCTTCTTTCAGATCAGCCGTTAAACCCGCTGGCGAAATATCGGCTATACCGGCGTTATTAACATCATAGATATGCGGTGCTGAGGACCCTCCGTGATCATTCGTCACCGACAAAGTATGCTGCCCATTAGATAGGCCTGTAATAGCAACATCAAAGTGACCGTGAGCGTCAACCACCGTCGTCGCTATTGTGTGTCCTGCTTCAACGATATGGATAGTTTCACCGGCAACGCCGGTACCACTAAGTAGATTTGCTCCAACATGCAACTGCTGGTAGGTACTAAAATAC
>NZ_LWGF01000718.1:0-953 GCF_001635355.1 Oleiphilus sp. HI0125 | reverse complement strand
AATTAACGATCGAACCGAATACTGAGTTTTATTCGCGGCCTCCCGTAATTCCAGAAGATGATGCCCTTTGGGAAATTATTGAAAGTGGCTCGGGACTGTTGAAAGATAAAGGTTATCAACAGTATGAGGTGTCTGCATTTGCACAACAAGATAAGCAGGCTCGCCATAATTTGAATTACTGGGAGTTTGGCGATTACATTGGTTTAGGTGCAGGTGCGCATTCAAAAATTACGCTTGCTGGAGATGGGCGTCTACTTCGATACCGTAAGTCGCGAATGCCAGAAGCGTATATGGCTGATCGAATTCAATATCGAATTGGCGAAGAAGTCATCGAACGTGATGCACAAGCCTTTGAGTTTATGATGAATGCACTGCGATTAAAGCAAGGAGTTGAGAGTCGTTTATTAGAGCGGCGCACTCTGCTGAAATTGTCAGATCTGTCCAAGATCATTGATCAACTTCGATCGGAGGGTTTGTTTGTGGAGGATACGCAACGTATCCAATTAACGGATAAGGGTTTTTTGTTTTTGAATTCGGTGCTGGAGAGGTTTTTGTGATGCTTTCTAATTTCTACTCTTCTTCAGTTTTCGTCTTGATGGACGACTTGAAGGTAGTTCTACATTCGATAGTACTTTGAGTTTAATACTTCTTTTCCTGTCGGCGGCGGCCGACGGCGCATTAAGACCTTTGACGTCAAAGGTCTTAGTAACCTAAAGGCGCCCCAACTCTCGCGGCCTGCGCTTCACTCAATCTCTTGTTCCAATCGGCGCTGAGGAACTCTCTCCCTTTGGTCGTTCAGACAGTCCTCGCGTATTTCCGATTGTCACTAGCGCGCTTTCGTCTCTCGAGATGAGAGGGGCTGGCTCCGATAAAGTATATTGTTTGCACCAACTTTCCCCTTCTGACTAGATGAGTCGCGCAAAGGATAAACAGGTGAACGCCGAGGACTGTCT
>NZ_LWGF01000717.1:0-294 GCF_001635355.1 Oleiphilus sp. HI0125 | reverse complement strand
ACAACTTAAAAAGAGGCCGAAGCCTCTTTAAAAAATGAATTAAAGGGATAATTAAGCGCTAGAACAGGGATTCGAGTTCTAACTTATCGGGATTACTCTCGTCTGCATAGATCAGCAAATCAACACCGTTGCGCTGTTCATACCAACCGTACAAGAAGTCACGTTCATCGGTAACTCCATCGCGATTTGAGTCCAAGCGCATTTCTACGGAAATTTCTGCTTCACCAGGATCAACATAAGTATCAATTCCTAGCTTTATTTGAATACCCTCCGCTGGTTTCTCTAGATATAGAT
>NZ_LWGF01000716.1:0-1881 GCF_001635355.1 Oleiphilus sp. HI0125 | reverse complement strand
TATGCCATTATTATCGTGACAAATCAGAGCGGCATCGCACGCAAATACTACGACGAAGCGACGTTCCAATCTTTTACACATTGGATAGAATCCATGTTTTCTAAGCAGGGAATTCGCGTTCAGCATACTTATCACTGCCCGCATCATCCAAAGTTTTCTCAACCTTGTACATGCAGAAAACCAAGACCAGGCATGATCACAAAAGCAACGCGCGACTTCAAATTACGATTGGCTGAAAGCATTTTGGTTGGCGATAGCAGCTCTGATGTCTCAGTAGCTCGTACTGCCGGCGTCGGCAAAGCCGTCTTATTCAAAGATCCAAATGTGCACAGCGNGCACCGAAGCCGCATATTCCCAGAGCTTTATTTGGAAAAATCTAAACGATTTTACAAGACACGAAGCCTTAGCAGCGTCACAAGACTGTTGTAAACTACGCCCCAAGAAAATACTCGCGAACTAATTGGATAATCATATGAGTCAACGCATCAAAGCGCATATTGAACGCAGCATCGAAGCAAAAACACGTATTTCAAATGATGCTGCCATCCTCGAGCAGCTAGAAACCTCCATTCAACTTTGTGTTGAAGCGATACGTGCAGGTAAAAAAGTACTGTTTATTGGTAACGGAGGAAGCGCCTCGGATGCTCAACATCTTGCTGCTGAACTCGTTGGCCGCTATCGCTTTGATCGTGAATCATTGCCAGCCATCGCACTAACCACTGACACCTCAGCCTTAACCGCGATCGGTAATGACTATGGCTATGACGAAGTCTTTGCAAGACAACTATCAGGACTTGGTCAAGCAGGCGATGTACTTGTCGCTATCTCAACATCTGGTAACTCTGGAAACGTAATCAAGGCCATCGATGTAGCGCGTAAAAAAGGCATCAAAGTGATTGGTATGAGTGGCGAAAAAGGCCAACTTAAGGAAATATCGGACACTTGCTTAGCGGTTCCTGCGCCGCTTACTGCAACAATCCAAGAAGCACACATTATGTTAGGTCATATTCTTTGCGATGGAATTGAACAAGCGCTATGCCCAGAGCTTCCCAAGGATTGAGAACGCTGGACGCTCATAGATCGGGGTCAGAGTAAAAGTACTCTGACCCCAATATTACTAAACCAATGTACTAAGAGAACAAGAGAGCAAACTTTAACTTTCAACCAAATGAAATTGAGGCAAATAGCGTTACGAGAGAAACGTGGGCAAGGCGAAAGCGTTGCGAGAACGCAGAGTTTATATGCGAATAAATGAGCATTTTGAGCTCGCTTTCAACACTGCCCAAGTTGTCGCAGTAGCTATTTTAAACCCTGCAAAGCCGTCCAAACCCTATCCGGCATCATCTCCTCCAAACACTTATAGTGACCAAATGGGCAATCACGCTTGAAACATGGACTACAGTCTATGCTAGCTTTTATAACCGCAGACTTCTCACTGAGTGGCGGTGTGTAATCTGGAGAGGTCGAACCAAACAAGCCAAGCGTTGGGACATTCAATGCGGCCGCTACGTGCATCAAGCCTGAGTCATTGGCTAAGGCCAAATCAGCTTGAGACATTAACGCAACCGCCTCTTCTAGGCTGGTATTGCCTGCCAGCAAACTAACACAATCTTGATCGATAGAATCGGCAATAGCCCCACATGCGGGCACATCATTCTGAGACCCAAATAACCAAACTTGTCCACCTTCAGCAATATGGCGACGTGCGATCTCTGCATAGTGCCTCTCTGGCCACTTCTTAGCACGCCCAAACTCCGCACCCGGACATAGCGCTAGCACCGACTTACTCTTGTCCAAACCGAACTTCGTCATCGCTTTAGCAATATTCTCTGTCGCAGGAACAAGCAAGGGAGCCGGACACTCAAATGCATCTGGCGTTGT
>NZ_LWGF01000715.1:0-1363 GCF_001635355.1 Oleiphilus sp. HI0125 | reverse complement strand
CCCTCTTGAAGCGTGCACTAAGAACTGAGCAGCGCCAAGGTCTGCAGTTGTCTTTTGCGAATGGAAAACCAATGTCCGCTTTTCATTCTTAGTACGTCTTTATGCCAAGCTAACGGGCTGGCGCTGCGCAGCAGTGACAGACCAGGCCAACTCGTTGGCCGAGCGTTGAGCGCCTTGTTACACGATTGATTCATAGCCGCAGCCCGTTGCTTCTTTAATGTGTGCAGCTAAGTTTTTGTACCCCAGCTCAATGATGCAGGTATTGCCATTGGCCAGCATAAAACCTAGCTTAAAAGAACCTGCATGTCTGCTATTTTTGATCAATGACGCTGTATCTTTGGCGCTAAGAGTATATGCGCCTTCTTTAGGACAAGCCCTATAAGTTATTTCGTTGGCAATTAACAAAATTTCGTAGCCTGGTGCTAGGGTTGTATCTTGGGATTCAATTACTAGCTGAGGCTTATTTAGTTCAAGGCCAAGAGATTGAGTTACTTTGTCTTGGGTGAAGGCAGTCGTGTAATACGCGATTACTCTGGTCTCGCCTGCTGGATGCCTTGCAACAATACCCCCACTAATGGTGCACAAAGAATCATCTACTCTAGTTGTCCAAATATCGTACTCTTCTGACGCATTAGATTCTGGAGCTGCATTTACAATTATCGATGTTAACAAGAATACAAAAAGTATGTATGGCTTCATGATTTCTTCTACGTGTAACAGTGTGTTTAACGAACCCTCCGGTCCGCTAAATACTTTTTATAAGTGATGCTTGGGATGAACTAACCATGAGGCGTGTACTCATCATAGCTTTCAATATATTCATCAAGGTTCTCTGTAAGCATTTTTCGATATTGCTCGGTAAAATAGCGTATGGCCTCTTCTTTGTCTTTTTTCATTTCTTCGACATCGTCAGCAGATGATGCAACATTGAAAGCATTGAACCTGGCCGCAGCATAAAGCGTGGAAGAGCTCACTTTCCTAGTATCAGCGTCTGCCGCCTGCTTATTGGCAACAGCGATAACTTCATCAGCTCTTTCCCAGAATTCTGGGGATATTTCATTGCTACTCATTCGATACTCTCATGACTCATAACAGTGTGTTTAACGAACCCTCCGGTCCGCTAAACACTTTTTATATGCTTTTTAATTGGTTAAACCTAATGCCCAAAAACAAACCGACGAATGCTGCCAAGCAATAATAAATAAGCCTAGGAACATCATTAATTACGTCGTTTAGATCAGGGAACGTTGTGCGCTCAATATCTGGGAACACCACCAAGGCAACAATAGGCAAAGCAATAAAAATTGAATAAACAGCATACTGCCAATGAACTGCATTAGCACGATTAGCCAGACCTATTGCG
>NZ_LWGF01000714.1:0-25138 GCF_001635355.1 Oleiphilus sp. HI0125 | reverse complement strand
CTGACCAATCTATGCACGAGAAAACTGCAGTAGCTGGTCTTGTAGAAGAGCTTTACACCTTCCTACGTCAAGCTGATGCGCGTGAGCTTGGTGGTCTTTTCCGTGCACTTGATAAAGCACGTGAAGCTGGTGATGCTGCTGAAGAAGCAAAAATCATCGAAGCGATCGACAATCACGAAACGCACGTTGTGCCAATCGTAGCTGACATCGATGCTGGTTTCGGTAACGCAGAAGCGACTTACCTAATGGCTAAGCAAATGATCGAAGCTGGGGCTTGCTGCCTACAGATCGAAAACCAAGTTGCTGACGAGAAGCAATGTGGTCACCAAGACGGTAAAGTAACTGTTCCACACGCTGACTTCCACGGGAAGATCCGTGCACTTCGTTACGCGTTCCTAGAGCTAGGTGTTGACGACGGTCTAATTGTTGCGCGTACTGACTCTGAAGGTGCTGGCCTAACTAAAGAAATCGCTGTTGTTAATGAGCCAGGCGACGAAGGCGACATCTACAACTCTTACCTAGATGTTGAAGAAATCGACGTAGCTGACATGAACGAAGGTGATGTTGTTATTAACCGTAACGGCAAGCTTGTTCGTCCTAAGCGTCTTCCTTCTGGTCTTTACCAATTCCGTCAAGGTACTGGTCATGAGCGTTGCGTATTCGATTGTATCGGTGCGATCAATGCTGGTGCAGACCTTCTTTGGATCGAAACCGCAGTCCCAACTGTACACGAGATCGCGGGCATGATGAACGACGTACGTAAAGTTCACCCAGATGCGAAACTTGTTTACAACAACTCGCCATCTTTCAACTGGACATTGAACTTCCGTCAGCAAGCATATGACGCAATGGTTGAAGCGGGCGAGGATGTTTCTGCATACGATCGTGCAAACTTAATGTCTGCTGAATATGATGATTCTGCATTGTCAGCAGCTGCTGATGCGCGTATCAAGACTTTCCAAGCGGATACTGCGCGTGAAGCGAACGTATTCCACCACTTGATCACTCTACCTACTTACCACACTACTGCGTTGTCTGTAGACAACCTAGCGAAAGAGTATTTCGGTGAGCAAGGTATGCTTGGTTACGTTGAAGGTGTTCAGCGTAAAGAGATCCGTCAAGGTATCGCATGTGTTAAGCACCAAAACATGGCTGGTTCAGACCTTGGTGATGATCACAAAGAGTACTACGCTGGTGATCGTGCGCTTAAAGCGGGCGGCGCAAAAAACACTTCTAACCAATTCTCGTAAGGCAAAAAGTTCTTAATTCGAGACTAATAGAAGTTAAAAAGAGGCTACCTTCGGGTGGCCTTTTTTGTTTGCCCGTTCTGAGCTTAATAGCACAGGGAATAACCACTATTATTGAAACAGTTGGTCAGCTTACTTGATGAAGTAGTTGATATGCCTATAATTCCCGCATCTTTAGAATTACCAAGGATTACCTATCATGATTGAGCTTCCCGAGATTTATAACGATGTCCAAACCGTTCTAGGTGAAGATGGCTTTGCCATACCTACTAACGGTGTTTGGTATCACGGTACTTCATCGGCACTTGTTGATTCGATTAAAGAGAACGGGCTTGTTCGTTCTGGCGATAAGGCCTTCAATCAAGTCGCGAAGCAAACCATGGCGACGATCGGAAATAGTTATACTGAGCAGCGCGAACCAGTGTTCCTTACTCAGAGTAAAGCATTGGCCTATTTTTGGGCGGAACATTGCGTAAAGCGTCGTTCGGTTCGATTCGAAGGTGAAGAGCAGCCTGTTGTTTTGACCGTTAATCTTGACGACGATAATGCTTCTAAAGTCCGTCCCGATGTCGGTGCTGCAGGTCTTCTTATGATAAAAGAAGGCGAGGGTTTCATGATGTTTATTGCTAGTCTGTATGAGCAAGCTGGTCTTAAGCCGCTTGATATAGATTTAATGAAAGCAGAGCGCGAAGAATACCTTACCAAGATTGGTATGGCGTATATCGATGACGACATCTTGTCTGATTCTATTTCTGCGTAATTGATATAATCGGCTGCTCTTATTGAGTCGCCAATCAATTTGTCGCTAGTATATGATTTATAAGGAAAATAATAATCAATGCGACTACTAGACGCAATGGTGGTGCAGCATGGGAGCGACAAAGTTATTGTATGTGGAAGATGATCCGGTCATCCGAGAAAACTTTTCTACAATGTTCATGTCAGAGGGCTATAACGTTGTTGCTGTTAGCACAACAGATGAAGCCCTTCATCTCATTCGAACTCGTTCAGATCTCGATATAGCTATATTTGATATGCAACTAGCGGAGGATCGAGCCGCTGGTATCGCGCTTTCAAAGACCTTTCGAGGTGCATATCCAATCGCTCCGATAGTTTTACTGTCTTCGTACGTAGATCTAGATCTACAGGTTGAAGCATATCAAGTCGGAGCTGATGCTTATATCGACAAGAAAGAGCCGTTGCCACTTATCTTAGTTCGCGTTAGGAGTCTAATTGCTCGCCTAGATGTACTTAAGACAGAGGGCACTAAAGAGTACGCGCAGAATGCAGACGGGATAACATTCGATCATGACTCTGAATTAGTCTTTTGGAACGGTCAAAGGTTAAGGTTGAATCATATACGCTATAAATTGCTATTGCAGTTAAACAGCTCTCCTGCAACGCAGTCGGTATATGATTTAATCCAGGCTGCTCAAATCTCTGCTGAATCAAATACCATTGCTCAACACATTAAATTGATTCGCTCTGAATTTTGTCGGATTGACCCTAGCTTTTCTTGCATCGAAACGGTCAGAGGAAAGGGTTATCGCTGGGTTGACGTTGGGTGATCGCTTTTCTGTCGTAAGGTCAGAATAACTCGATTTGCACGGAGGTTAATTTCTAGATTTAAGCCCTGAGTTTGGATGATCTGTTTTGCAAACTGATAATAAAAACTATCTATATTAAGGTCAGTTACTTTATAGCCTCTTATCTCAATAATCAGCTCGTCTAAGTTGCTCCGAATTTCTCCATGCAGTTGGATTGCTGCTTTCTGACTTAGTTCCCGCGCTATAAAGTTGAATGCCAGCTCAACCGCTTTTTTATTGTCAATTTCGATATGATAGGAAGCATGAAGCTCTAGGTGAATACTGTGTTCAGATAGAACGCTGGATAGTAAGGAGCACGCGTCAACATGCTTAACCTCAATGTCTTGCTCTGCATCGGTCGCTAGCGCTATTTCGTTCGTAAATTGCTGCAGTTCCATAACTTGAATTTGTAATTGATTTTTGAGACGTCCCTCTGGCATTAATACTAAGGATGAAGATAGCGCAACGATTTGGTTGCTTAGCTCGTGCCTGAGTAAGCGACTGGTAGACTGTGACCACTTATGAAGATCTTTTAACGAGTGTTGTAGAGCTTGGTTATTTTTGTAAGTCTTATGTTGTTGGAGCTCGCGCGCGATCGCTGCAGGTATTAATGCAAGCATGAAGAATAAGGCTGTTGCATCGATAATAACCCATTCTCGAAGAGAATGTTCTTGGCGAGAGAGAATATAGTATACGGTGATGGCAAGAGCGGTTGGAGTAGAGAAAGCGCTCGGTATATTAGCAAGAATAACAGCGGTTAAAATCGTGACCGTAATGCCAATCAGCTGATATGTGTTGCTTAAGCTTGTGAGTTCGTTTGTGTAAGTTAGGAATACGTAGGATGAATATAGGAGGCTAACACAAACAAACACATAGTAGAGCTTCTCTTGTCTTAGGCGATGCAAAAGAAAGAAGCTTCCTATCCATGGTAATGCGATGATTCGCTGGATCATGATGGAGTTTGGGTCATTTAGGGCAATGGCATCTGCCGCAAATAATGCACCACATATTAACGCAATGCTTAATAGTGCTATACCAGTTTCGTTATGCTGTCTGTTGTAGTTCCAATGAGTGAAATCAGAATATTTACGTAAGGTGCTGAGCAGGCGACTTTTAAAATCATTACGTGAGCTAAGCATGTTCCACCTTCTCAGCCGCAAGTTCTCTACTCATGTTTGATTGTAAGGCTGGAAATATCATTTGAAATACAACCAATCCTTTCTCGGAAGTAGCATTGAAAAGTATGCCGTTCGCAATGCAAATATTTTTACAAACGTTAAGTCCTAAGCCGTATTCTCCATGCACGCTTCCTTGCCTGTTTTCACTAGTGAGTTCGTTAAGTGATGCTGGCAGACGTGGTCCCTTATTCTTGATCAGCAGAGTCCTTCCTTTCTGTATCTCAATGCTGATGGCGGTAACTTTATTGCGATGACGTATTGCATTGTTGGTTATATTAGTGATCAATCTTGTTAGCAAGGCGGGCGCAAGCTCGATATCGAAGTCGCGACTACAGAACAAATTAATATTAGCTGTACTGTAAGTGGTTTGGAGCTCATGTGTTAACAAAGAGACATGCTCAAGTATCGAGTAATTTGTCTGCTCCTGTATATGATTCTCGCTGTCATACCAATCAAGATCGCTCAGAAGGGTTTGGCTGATCGTTGAAATTTCGTTTAACGAATGGTTTAGGCGTTTAACGTGTTGATTTGATGAACCAGAAGTGCTGAGAGCGTTAAGGCTAGATCTGATCGCAGAAATCTTTTTGTTAAACGCATCCTTGGTTAAGGTTTTAAGAATGCCGTTCCAGCTTTCTCGGGAATTAACAATAGCCAGATTGTTACGCGTAATTTCGTACTCGCGTTTGAGCGTGTTGTTGCTCGACAAAGCCCAAAAGTAAGTACTCAAAGCGAGGGTAATGTAAGTGAGTAGTAGTAACCCTGTATATGAATATTGTTGATGCCAGAGCATGTAAGAGGCAGCAAGTATGCCGAGTATAATGTTGCATTTAGCAATTAATAAAAGCCTTTTTTTACTCAGTGTCAGGCAAGCAATCATATAAACATGAATCTGAAGTAAAAACGCGATGAGTGCGGGGGTGTCAAGTTGACTTGCATAAAATAGCGTTGCCCAACTCACGAGTAGAATCATTGCGAGCGCTATTGCTTTGTCAGCACTTTCATAATCTTCTTTCTTGAGGAGATGTAAGGCTAAAATTAGCAACGGGGCTGCGATTAAGCCTCTGAGTATTGCGCCGAATATCCCTGCGACGAAATGGTCTGGGAATAAAAAATAATCAATCGGAGCATAGACAAATGCTGTGGCAGACCCGATGACTACACCGATTTTGTTCTGTCGTGAAGATTGCTCTAAAGCATATGTGGTAAAACTCAAAAAACCACCTTAGTTATTCTTTTTATTAGCTTTCCATGATTCGTATTCTTTCTTTTTGGTGGCCTAATGTAAATAGTTTTTGGCTTGTCATCATAATCTGTCATTAAATATATATTTTCTCTAGCGTTACAATTTTTAACAATTTAAGTGGTGGTAAATCTTTAAAAAAATAAACAACGATACAAAGGATACTGTAAATGGCCGGACCAATAGTAAACGATGATGCGTACTCGATAACCTCAGGAGAAAACAAACAACTGGGCTACGTCTTTTCTATTTTTGGCAACAAGTTTGATCTCTCGGGATTGCTAAAGAATGATCAATATGAAGATGGTGATCCACTTGAGATCGTGTCTGTTGAGGGACAAAGCTTAAATGACGGAGAGGTAACGGTAACCGGGTCAAATGGAGGGGAGTTCCGAATATTCTCTGATGGATCGATATTTCTTGATGCTACAACCGGTTTTGAATATCTCGCAGCGGGTGAAACAGCAAATACGATTGTCACTTAGACTGTATCAGACGGCACAAGTTCTTCAGTCGCATCAGTAGTTGTAACTGTAACCGGTGTAGATGGCGACTAGATTCTTGCCCAAGACGATGTATTTTCTACCGAAGAAAGCACTATCCTCGCAGGGGTAAATGTTACATCGAACGATGAATTGTATGCAGACTTTGCTGAAATAGTGGCCATTAATGGAATTGGATCTAACGTTGGTGCTGAAGTTCGAGGGTCTAACGGAGGTTTGTTTACTATAGTTTGCAGGCGCTGAGCATTATCGTTTACTTATGCAAAGTCATGAGCTTTCAATTCGCGAAGCATTGTTGACAGCCAAGCGCGATATGAGCGCGAACTTAAGTTTGCCCGTTATCAATACATCTAATCTCCCCGATGGTTGGTTAACTGAACAAAGCTCTACCGCGCAGCGTCTATTTGAGCTTGCGATTGATAACTTAAATAGCGAGTTGTCGATTGCTGATCAGCGCTTAGATCAGCTGAAGCAGCAAGCCAAGGGCTTGCATCGCGAACGTCTCGCGAAAGTATCTCAGTTAGCATTTATGGAGGAGGAAATTCAATCATGGAAAGGCATGGTTGAGAAAAAGCTCGCCAACAAACTCAGAATTTTTATAGATACAGAGTGAAGCCGCTGAATTGCGCGGTGTAATTGCAAAAAACTGAGGCGCAACAAGCAGAAATACAGGTCAAGATTGGCGAGGTGAAGCTAGAGAAGCTTCAAGCCAAACAACGTTTTCAAGAGCAAACAGTCACTGAATTGCGCGATATCAAATTTAGTTTAAAAGATGTACGCGAGCAGCTGGCAACGTCAAGCAATGTGCTTCAACGGGTTGATATTCGTGCGCCGGTTGATGGAGCTGTAACCGGCTTAAACGTACATACGGTTGGCGCAGTTGTTCGGGGAGGAGATGTCATCATGGAGATCGTCCCTGCGATGGATACTTTAATTGTTGAATCTCGTGTTTCGCCCACTGATGTAGACAAAGTCTATAAAGGCCTTGATGCTAGGATGAGAGTCGCGTCATTTAAACAACATGAATTTCCACAGTTGAGCGGAACGGTCGAGTCAATTTCGGCTTATGTCTTTGAAGATGAAAGACAACAAACGCAATATTACATTGCACGTATTGCGCTAAATGGTTTTGTTGCATACGACGATATGCTCCCATTTGATGATGACGGGAACCTTCTATCCATTCACCCTGGCATGCCAACAGAAGTAATGATTATTACTGGCTTAAGTGCACCTGCTCATTACTTATTAGAACCATTGATTAATTCGTTTAACAGGGCCTGGAGAGATTCGTAGTTTGGGTTGTGTGGTTCAGCGCTATTATTTTAAAAACGGAGCCTCATTCTCCGTTTCTTTTATTTCATGTTGTAAATAGTTGCTGAATTGATCAGCTAGTCATACACTTCTCGTACCTGTCGGGGAGCTTCCAGTGGTTAGGGAGCTGAGACTGCTAGCTATGCGCTGTATCCACAGTAAAAGCAGGACCCGTTGAACCTGATTTGGTTAATACCAGCGTAGGGAACAGTCTGCTCGTTTTGTAACGTTTGAGTCGTTATCAGCAGATTGCTCCCTAACAATTACCTTGGAGCATACATGAGCAACACGCCACAGCAGCCAGCTAAAAACGCAAAGATCACCGACGCAAATATCTCCAAAACAGCATCGGTCGATGAACTTTCTATGACGCCATTTCCTGCGTCGAAAAAAATCTACGTAAAAGGTAGTCGCGACGACATTCAAGTGGCTATGCGCGAAATTGAACTAAGTCCAACCAAGCTGCAAGACGGCAAGGAAGAACATAACCCTCCAGTTCGTGTCTACGACACCTCAGGCCCATATACAGATCCAAATAAAGACATCGACGTGCGTTTAGGCTTAAGTCCAATGCGTGAAAAATGGATTCTAGAGCGCAGCGACACCGAATTGCTTGCAGGCTTCAGTTCTGAGTACGCAAACATTCGCGAGAAGAACATAGCGCTCGAGGGTTTGCGTTTTGAGTACAAGCCAAAGCCACGTAAAGCGCGTGAAGGCAAGAATGTCACGCAACTTCATTACGCGCGTCAGGGCATTATTACGCCTGAAATGGAATACATCGCAATCCGCGAAAATCTAGCGCTCAGCGAAGCTGAGCTTGAAAAAGCGGTATCGGAACAACATCCGGGTCAAAGCTTCGGTGCATCGATTCCTAAGATTATTACTCCTGAATTCGTACGTGATGAAGTTGCTCGAGGCCGCGCGGTAATTCCGAATAATATCAACCACCCTGAATCTGAACCAATGATTATTGGTCGTAATTTCCGCACCAAAGTAAACGCAAACATTGGTAATTCGGCAGTGACATCTTCTATTCAGGAAGAAGTTGAAAAGACGGTATGGGCGACACGCTGGGGTGCCGATACTGTTATGGATTTGAGTACGGGGGACAACATCCACGAAACACGTGAATGGATTATCCGAAATTCATCAGTGCCGATCGGTACCGTACCGATTTATCAAGCATTAGAAAAATGTGGTGGTGTTGCCGAAGATTTAACGTGGGAATTATTCCGAGACACACTGATCGAACAAGCTGAGCAGGGCGTTGATTATTTTACGATCCATGCCGGCGTATTGCTTCGTTATGTTCCGATGACTGCAAAACGCGTAACGGGAATCGTTAGTCGCGGTGGTTCGATTATGGCGAAGTGGTGTTTGGCTCATCATAAAGAAAACTTCCTCTATACCCATTTCGAGGAAATTTGCGCAATCATGAAAGCCTATGATGTTTGTTTCTCATTAGGCGATGGCTTACGTCCGGGGTCAATTGCCGATGCAAATGATGAAGCCCAGTTCTCTGAACTTCGTACCTTGGGCGAATTAACAAAGATTGCATGGAAACACGACGTTCAAACCTTTATTGAAGGCCCCGGACACGTGCCAATGCATATGATTAAAGAAAACATGGAAGAACAATTGGAGCACTGTGGTGAAGCGCCTTTCTATACTTTGGGGCCACTGACGACTGACATCGCTCCAGGATATGATCATTTCACTTCTGGTATAGGTGCAGCGCTTATTGGTTGGTATGGATGTGCAATGCTGTGTTACGTGACGCCAAAAGAACACTTGGGCTTACCTAATAAAGAGGATGTAAAACAAGGCTTGATTACTTATAAGATCTCGGCGCACGCCGCAGATCTCGCGAAAGGTCATCCCGGCGCACAGATTCATGATAACGCGATGAGTAAAGCGCGATTTGAGTTCAGATGGGAAGATCAGTTCAATCTCGCGTTAGATCCGGATACGGCACGTGCATATCATGACGAAACGCTTCCTAAGGATTCAGCGAAAGTTGCGCATTTCTGTTCAATGTGTGGGCCAAAATTCTGCTCTATGAAGATTTCACAAGACGTTCGAGATTATGCTGCGGAACAAGAACTGGCTAAGGCGGCTGATGTTGGGATGCAGGAAATGTCCGAGAAGTTCAAACAAGATGGCAGTGAAATCTATCATGAGGTGTAAGACTTAGTATTAGATTTTGGTGGTACTGAAGGAGGTCGATCTTTTAAAGTTCGGCCTTTTTTATTGCGCGTACTAAGCAATAAGCGGGTATTTGCTCGAAATCTTTGAGTTTCCATAAAAAAACTGCCATTTACTCTATCTATTTTTTTCTGAAAAGGTATACTTCGCGCGAATATCATTTCAAAGGTTTATTATGGATATTGCTCGTATTGATCTGAACTTATTGGTTCACTTGGATGTTCTACTACGCGAACAAAACGTTACAAAAGCAGCTAACCACTTAGGTATTACGCAGCCAGCGATGAGTAATGGTCTAAAACGTCTTCGAAATTTGTTTAACGACCCTTTGCTTGTTCGAACAAGTGATGGCATGGCTCCCACTGAACTCGCACTATCTCTTAAACCGCAAGTGCGTGAAATTCTCTCTAAAGTCGAGCGCGTCGTACAGCCAGAACGTAGTTTTGATTTGGAAACTGAGCGTGTATTTAGAATCATGGCGAGTGACTACGCTGAATCTACTTTGATCCCGGATGTACTTAGCGAAGTCCGTAAGCTGGCGCCGCTAGTGACCTTAGATGTTCTTACTCCAAGTGATGTTAGTTTCGAGGATGTTGAGCAGGGCCGTGTTGATATGGCAATCAACCGTTTTGATACGCTTCCTCAGTCCTTCCATTCTAAAACCTTATGGAACGATAGCTTTTCATGTGTTTTGTCGCCAGAGAATCCTGTGCTTGAGGGCTTCAACCTAGAGTCTTACCAAGAAGCTTCGCACATCTGGGTTAGCAAGACAGGTTTTGGTGTTGGCGTTGGTGTAAATCCTCAAGATGTGCAGCGTTTGGGATGGGTGGATGAAGCCTTAAACAAACTTGGCGGAAAACGAGATATACGGGTATTTACGCGCCATTATCAAGTTGCAATGCAGCTTGCACAACAGCCTGATTTGATCGCAACACTTCCTACGCGCGCAGCACAGTTAAAGAGCGAAAGTGCAAAAGTTGTCATTAAAGAGCCGCCATTCGACATTCCATCATTTGAGCTGAAGATGGCATGGAGTCCATTGCTACAGCACAATGCTGGTCACAAATGGTTAAGAAGTCTCATTTCTGAGGTAGCTGAAAAGCATCGATAACAGCATATCAAATCTTGTTAAGCTTCTATTAAAAAAGGTCAGTTAAAACTGGCCTTTTTAGCATCTAAAACTTGTATTCTAGTCCTAGTCGAAATCTAAGTCGTTCTGAATCCTCAACGAGTGATGAGTTTTCTGTTTCTGCTAATACCTCTTCCCAGGCCGCATAAAAAACGCCTACGATATTCTGAGAATAAGGTTTTTTAATCACAATATCGAAACCAAGGTGGCCGCTATTTTCGCCTTCGAACTCCGGTCTAAATTCGTCAAACTGGCGCTGAGTCAAATCGGGCCTCGGATCTACCGCTCTGTTTTTTAACTCTTCAAATCCGTTTACGTTTTCAGACGCACTTATACCGTAGTAGTAATCATTGAAGGCAGAGCTAAAATAGTGAACGTAAATACTCGGCGTAAATGTTATTAAGTTGGGGTTGCCTGTGGGCCGTGCCAAGCGAACAATGTTATGCATGCCGCCATGTTTATCAGAAACATCTTTGTAATACTCCCAAGTTAAATCGCCAACTTGAGAGTAGTAGGTATACAAAAAACCAATCTCGAAAGCTCGGTCACGATTTTCAATACCGACAAAAATATCTTTGCTTGCATCGTTGATATCTTCTGTATCCAAGAAGTAATCGTTATAAGAAGCGATCAGGGCGATTGAGATATTGTTATGACGAAAACCTGTCCATCCAACTACTTTATCTTTAATAAAAAAGTCGCCGAAATTTGCATCGATAAATGGATAGGGCTCTGTGTACCCATCTTGCCCCTGATATATGCCTGATTCGTATGTAACACCTAGACCATAGGCATTTCGTTCGTCCGCATTAGCACTTAATGAGAGAAACCCTAAGCAAAAAAGGAGGGCAGGAAATAAACTACGCTTCATCAATCGTCCAATATCGAAGTAAAACAGCGGGTTATTGTAACGATTGCTTACAAAAAGGAATGAGAAACAAGGCTGTTTTTTCTATTTCAAAGATATTTTTGTAGCGCTAGCGTGTTAACTACTTATTTATTTGAGCAAACCAATGAGCAACGCGATCGTGAAGGATATCTGTATCTATTGGCTTAGTAATATAGTCCGACATACCCGCTTCTAGGCATTTTTCGCGATCACCATCGATTGCGTTCGCGGTCATCGCGATTATTGGTATATCTTTATAAGACTCTCCACATACACCTTTTCTTATGTTTTGAGTTGTTTCATATCCATCCATCTCGGGCATTTGGCAATCCATGAAGATCATGCCATAGCTTGGTTCGTTGCTCATTTTCTCAAGCGCTTCAACACCATGATTCGCGACCTCAACACTTAAACCAAGCCCTTCAAGTAAGGTAACAGCCAATATTTGATTGATAGGATTATCTTCAACAAGCAAGACCTTTAAACCTCCGTAATCACGATGATCTTCTTTGCTGATATCGGGTTCACCTTCGCGTTCGTATGACTCTTCTGCCTGCATAGATATACTCATAAGCGCGTCATATAAATCATTATGCGTTGCAGGTTTTGGAAAATAACTATCGGCCCCAAGACTATTGATTTGATCGGCGCCCCTTAAATCAGCCAATTTAGTCAGCATACAAATGTGAGTATGATTGCTGTGCGAGCGGAGTGACTCGATGAGATTCTTGGTTTCTTGACCGATAACATGATTACTCAGAAAGCAAATGTCGCCATCAAAGGATTTAATTCCGTCTTTAAGTTCATCTGAATTGAGTTTTTTAGACGAGACTCCCCATGTTGTGAGTTGTTTTTCGATAACGCTTGCCGTTCGTTCACACGAGTCAATGATTAGAGCATTGATGTCTGAGAACTGGCTGATATCAAACCTATTACTTCTTTCAATTTCGGCCTTGAATGCTAATGTAAAGACGCTTCCTTCAGCGAGATCACTCTCAACAGTTATATCCCCGTCCATTAGCTCAGCGAGCTGCTTGCAAATAGTTAGTCCTAATCCTGTTCCGCCAAATTTACGTGTTGTAGATGTATCAACTTGAGAGAATGATTCGAAAATTGCGGAAATCCTGTCTTGCGGAATTCCTACGCCAGTATCAATGATTGATACGTAAATGGTGTCATTACCATATTGGGCAGAGTTTGAGGCTTTAATCGTTACACTACCGTGCTCTGTAAACTTAATTGCATTGCCAATTAAGTTGATAAGAATTTGGCGAATTCGGCCGGGGTCACCCTTAATTTGATGTGCGTTCAGCTCGCTAGTATCGAGAATTAACTCTAAAGACTTATCTTCAGACACGCAGGCAATACTGCTGGAAACATCCGACAATAGATTGACGATATCAAAAGCAACGTTTTCAAGAGTGAGCTTGCCGGCCTCTATTTTTGAGAAGTCTAATATATCATTGATCAACACTAACAAAGCATCAGCGCTCGATTTAGCGAGCTTCACGTGCTGTATTTGCTCCTTGGTTAGGCTGCTCGATTCAAGCAATCCCAACATGCCAAGAATTCCATTCATCGGCGTACGGATCTCGTGACTCATACTAGCGAGGAACTCAGATTTCAATTGGGCTGATTCTTCTGCTTTGAATTTGGCATCTTCCAAATATTGCTGTGTTTTTTCTTGATGTGTGACATCTCGTTGAAAACCCAGAACATGCGTCACAAGGTTGTCATGATTACGTATCGGCGTTAATGACAGCTGATTATGGAATTCCTCACCCGATTTTTTATAGTTGATGATATTTACCGTGATTGGTTCAAAATTACGCAGCGCCGTTTGTATCAAAGCCTTTTTGTGAGGCTGTGTGTTTTGACCTTGAAGAAAACCGCAATTTCTACCGACCACTTCGTTCGCAGCATAGCCAGTTTGTCTTTCAAAAGCCTTGTTTACATATGTAATCGGAAACCCTTGCTCTGTTGCATCAGAAATAATAATTGGTGTTTGGGCTTCATCAATCGCCTGATTTTTTATCGACAGCTCTTGCTTTAATTGCTCTGATTTCGTGATGTCCACACCTGTAATCACGATACCGATCACTTTATCAGAACGATCCTTATATAGTGTTTTGTGCCAGCTGACTATCTTCGTGACATCACTTATTCGAAATGATTGGGTAATAGGTCGGCTCTGCTCGTCAGAACTAAGGAATTTACGTGGAAAAATATCTGATGGTCTATCAAGTCGGTTATCTTGATTTATTTCGCTATACAACTGATTAAACGAGTTGTTCGACATAAAATTGTTATAGTTGAGGTCAAACACAACCAGCATCTCATCAAGAGAGTCAATGACATCCTCTACGCGCTCTTTTATTTTTGTTGTCGTAAATAGTCCCTCAATTAGCTGATTAAACGCGTTGCGCAACTCGGTAATTTCTGAAGATTCATTCTCACTTTCAGTGAGTAGCTTAAAGTCATCTTCATGACGAGATTCTACGATTTTACTTTTTAAGAGATTAATAATGTCGCTCGCTGTTGTGCTTGCGAGCCCAATTGCGTTTACAAGTGCAATGACAACGAGCGCAAAGATGCCAAGCATAAGGCCAACAACCCAAGCCGCATCTTTATACACATCTAAGTTGGATTGGATGACTGAGAGTTTTAGCGTACCAAGAATATGTGATGTGATGATGCTGCCCATCCCAGAGTCATCAGTTACTGGCCCTGAGCGATATATAAGATCTTCGTTTTGACGCAGTTCAAGAGAATAGTCTTCAGTATCAAGTTGGATTACGTCAGATAACTTCTCAACGTAAAGTACTATAGCCCCTTCGGGGGTCGGGCCATAAATCACGGGAAAAGCTATAAATATCCCGTTCTTATCGACAGATCTAAAGTGTAAACCATCTTCTAATGTTGAGCTCTTCCAGTCGTACATTTGTGACTTGTTAGCAAAGTACTTATGGTTATTTCCTGTAATAAGCTCTCCTTCGAAGTCTGTAAAAACAATACTGAAATTTGATTTGTCGCCAATGAAGTTTATAGGCTGTAGAGAGCGGAAAAATACGGGAAGATACGATTCTCGATTACTAAAATCGATCAGACTATTGATGATTAAGTCGTTACGAGCGAGTGATTCAACTTGCTCATCGAGACTCGATAGCCGTTCATTAAGTCGCTTTTCGAAATCATCTAAATACTGCTCATGCGTGATGCCAATATTAAAGTTGATGATGAAAAACGTAGTAATGACTGTTATTAACGCGATAGATAAGACAATGGGCACGAACCGACGCAAGGTTGTCTGCCTAATTCGTTGATTAAGTGTCTTTGCTTGAGTCATGGCTTTAAATACCGGTTTTAGAGCTTATCGCGGTACTAAATGACCGTTGTTATTGAACTTAGAAATAAAGTAGTCGTCGCGCAAAAGCGCATCATGCTGCCCAGCGTTAAACGGCGAGGTATAGTTCTTTATGAGCCCCTTGTGGCTTTTTAGATTTTCTAAAGCATCTCTGATTTTACTTCGTTTAAACACGCCCGCGTCTTTCACAGCGATAGCAAGCATATGCACGAGATCGTAAGCTTGAGCTAAACCAACCACTCCAGGGATGTTTTTCTGGTCAGCGTCTGCGACAAATTTTTCTTTATATGTATTTAGAACACGATTAGCTATCTCTTCATCATATGCATTTACAAAACTAAAAGTTTGAATCGTTGAGATATCTAATTTGTTAATTCTCTCTAACCCGACGCCCGAAACATAACTGCCACCCGCGATACCCCAATGAGAAATGATGGGTTTTGATTTTAATAAGGCACTCGAAATTAGTCCTTTGGTGACCACAATGCCCTCTGGTGCATTGGCCACAAGCATAATCGCATCAGGGTTTTCTGTTTCTAATGCCGACAATTGGGTTTCAATGTTCTTTTCGCCCCAATTTACCCAGTGTATACCTGCGACATTGAGCCCCAGCGATTCAGCGGCTGCGGTCATTGAGGCTTTATTTGAACGCCCCCAGCCGGTCCGCTCGAGAACTAGAGAAATAGACTGTGCGTTAATTGACTGCGCGTAGTTCACCAATACTGGCCCCGCTTCTTTGTCTCGGATCGAAACGCGAAAAACAAAATTTGGATTATATTTGTTTGACGTAATAGGTGTACCAGCAGCCCACGGAACTAAGAACAACAGTTTGTTTTGATGGATAATTTCAAGTTCCTGCAGAACGACGGGAGTATGAACACCTCCTAGTACGGCAATCAGATTATCCATTTTTGCAAACTTCTTGAGGTTGCTTATTCCGCGAGCTGGATTTCCCTTATGATCGCGAGTTACTAGTTCAAGCTGCTTGCCGTTAATGCCTCCGTTAGTATTGATCTCTTCTATAGCAATTTGAGCGCCTCGTTGAATCGCGAGCCCTCCAGCTTTCGCACCACTAGACATATCAGCATCCAAGCCGATCAATAATTTGTCAGCATTGGCAAAAGGGTGAGAAAATAAAGTAACGACAATAAAAATCACTAACTTTCTAAAAATCATCATATCGGCTAACCAGCAAACGCAATTTCATAGCTCAATTGTAGACAAGAAAATAGATCGCGCTCGCGAAGTAAAAAACGGTTACAAAAAGAACTGGTTTTGTTTTCTAAGAAGCGGGTATCAAAGATTGCGAAGGGAACGTGTTGACCGGTACAAAACAAATTTAGTTATGAAAGGCTTGGAGTGAATGGCCCGCCCTTCAGGATTCGAACCTGAGACCTATCCCTTAGGAGGGGATTGCTCTATCCAGCTGAGCTAAGGGCGGAATAGCTGAGATAATACAACAATCGCCTTACTGGAAAAGTTAAACGAGTGAAAGGTCGTTCATTAGAACTGCAACAGTTAAGGCTCGGTAATTAGTCTTCGCTAACATACTTAGGTAAAGAAATTCTAAATGTCGTACCTACGTCAACTTCACTAGAAACATCGATCTTACCTCCAAATCCTTTGATAATTTCATAGCTGATTGACATACCAAGACCCGTACCTTGGCCAACGGGTTTCGTTGTAAAAAACGGGTCAAAAATCTTTTTAATATTGCCTTTTGATATTCCGCAACCAGAATCCGCTATCTCAGTAATGACCATATTGTTGTCGTTGAACGTCGTAATTCGCAGTGTGCCTGCTTTACCATCCATCGCATGCGAAGCGTTCACCATTATATTTAATAGTACTTGATTAAAAGCGCTAGGGGATAGCTTAACTTGATCACAGTGATTCAATTGTTTTTCAAGCGTGCAGCTATATTTTATTTGATTCCAAACAATGTTCAGCGTTTGCTCAATCAAGTCGTTCACAAGAACCACTGACTCTTCTGTCGTCTCTCGAACATAGCCCTTCATACTATTAGTGATCTCTTTTATTCGCGTACCGCCAGTAATGCTTTCGTCGATTAAGCTATTTGCATCGCTTAGCACGAAATCTAGATCCTCAATCTTCAAGGTTTTCTCAATTGAGACAAGAATTTCTTCATGATTTAGCTTTTCTGACTTGGATAACGATCCCATCAAATCAAGGAGTTGCTTCGTGAGCTGATCAAGGAAAAAGATATATTCCTTCAGTGTGCATAAATTACTCATCATAAAACCAACGGGATTATTGATTTCGTGAGCAATGCCAGCCGACATCTGACCTAAACTTGCCATTTTCTCTGTTAATATTAAGGCATCACGTTTTTGACTTAATTCAGATTCGATGGCCTTTAGCTTTCGGATTAGAGCAGTTTTTTCATCGGTAAGGTTATCGTTATCCTCAGTTATTGATGCGATTTGTGAATTTTGAGATTTTTTAACCGAAAGAGCTGTAGCGCCAATACATGAGGTTGAAACAATAATTAAACCAACCAAGCGGCCTACAGAAGTTGGGGGCATCAGGTAATAAAACAGAACTATTGTCAGTGCCGAAAATAATGATATCACAGACACAATAATAAGCAGCGGCGCTATTGATCTATCTTTCGATTTGTCTGTGTATGCTCTGCTAAACATAGAACTAACCCTGCAGCTTCTGATTTGTAAGCTAGTATAGACAAGAATAGTTTTTTAGGTTGTGTGATTTGGAGGAATATTAGTGAGCGATAAGCATATCATCGTTATAGTTGACGACGAGCAAGATGTGCTCAATTCAATGAAACGCGTTTTTCGGAAATCCCCGTTTGAAGTGCACACCTTTGACTCAGGAGAGAGAGCCGTCGAAGTACTGAAAGATCTAAGGCCAGATCTCATTATCAGTGACATGCGGATGCCTGGGATGGATGGGGCCGAGTTTTTATCGCAAGCAAAAAACATTGTTCCTGCGGCACCGAGGATTTTACTAACTGGGCAAGCAGATAAAGAAGACACGGTACGTGCGATAAATGATGGTGAGATTTTCGCATTCGTAAGCAAACCTTGGGATAACACAGAGTTCCTAGCTTTAGCAGAAGATGCGCTGGCGCGCCGTAATAAAGAGAAAATGAAAAATCGTGCATTGCATACACTCAAGAAAATGCATGACGAGGTGTCTGAATCAAAAGAAGGCATCGAGCGAGAACTCGCTGAACAATCGCAGGAAAACCAACAAAACAAACAAGCAACTGTAGATGCCTATCTGTTAATGGAAGAAAGCTTTCTGAACCTGCTAGATATGAAGCAACCAGGTCAGAGGGCATTTGCACATCAACTCGAAGAGGTTGTCACCAAACTAGCCGCCCGACTCAATGTTGAGAAAGATGGACTAAAAGTACTGTACCAAGCTTCGCGCTTACATGGGCTCGGCAAAATATCCGTTCCTGATGCGGTTCTTGAGAAAGGATATTCAAATTTAAGCGAATCAGAGAAAGAGTTATATCACGCATATCCAGCAAACGGGGCATGCACACTTATTGCGATCGAAGCCTTTTCAGCGTGCTCTGACATTTTGTTTAAACAACAAGAACGATTAGATGGATCGGGGTTTCCTCTAGGTCTTAAGGCAGATGAGCTATCGCCGTTAAACCGCTTGTTTAATGTTGCGCTCGCTTATGCTGAGTTGAGATTTAGTCCGTCCGTTACTCCATTACCTCACGATCAAGCAATTCACGAATTGAACGCAAATGCTGCAGCCTTTGATCATAAAGCCTTGCAAGCATTGAGCATGATTAAGCTAGAGCGCGAACTCTCTGATGCGACTAAGCAAACTATCGTGCATGTACACGGACTGAAGGTCGGCATGGTGATTGTCGAGGATATTTATAGTGAAAAGAATATGCTGCTACTGCGCGGCGGCACTCATGTAACCGAGATCTTAATAGAAAAACTTACAAATTTGCAGCGACAGATGGGCAAAGAAATTTTAATCAACGTCAGATTTGACCCCATCACTGACGCTGATTAACCAAAGACGTCTATATTTTAGGCTGCCACCTCATTCAGGCTGTAAGACGATTTTAACTGATATTTCTTGATGAGCGCGTCGCGCTTTGAAGGGAGAATATTGATTCTATCTAAATCACCATCCACAACCTCGATCAAGCGTTTATCCATCACCTTAAACCATAGCCATGGGATATACGCGACAGGGAACATGCCAAAATAGCCATTTGGGAGCGATGGTAGATCATCAAAATGACGCAACGATTGGTAAGCACGGGTGGCGTTAGCGTGGTGGTCTGAATGCCTCTGCAAGTGAAATAAAGCCCAGTTAGAAAAGATGTGGTTACTGTTCCAACTATGATGAGGTTGAGGCCGTTCATAACGCCCTGATTCAAGTTTTTTGCGTAGCAAACCGTAGTGCTCAATATAGTTTGCGGATGTGAGTTGCCACATTGACCAAAACCCAGCAATCAACAAGAAAGGTATCACCACAGCCCCGAAGATGAGGGCAAGTGAGACGTAAAATGCGCCAGTCATCAACACAGTTTGTATAAATTCATTTTTCAAAGAGTAGGGTGATAACCCCTTGTCTTTAAGTCGCTGATGCTCAATTTTAGCTGCTCGTGCGATTGCGTTAGGTAATTCACGTGCGGCAAAGGAGTATATGTTCTCGCCCATTTTTGAAGATGCAGGATCTTCTGGCGTAGCAACCATTTTGTGGTGGCCCCGGTTATGCTCAACGAAAAAATGTCCATATGCCGCCGGTGCTAATACAAGTTTAGCGAGCCACTGATCAGTAGAAGTCTTTTTGTGGCCCAGCTCGTGTCCGATGTTAAGACCGTATCCGCCGATATACCCCGTGGTGAGTGCTGCTCCAAGATAACCAGCGACACTTAGATCGTACGAAGATACAAACCACGCTATAAATATGAAGACACCAATGACGACCGGAACGTTGATCCTAGCGATGAACTTGTAATAAGGGTCTGCCTCAAGCATCGGTACAACAGACTCAGGCGGATTACTCGTGTCTTCGCCCATAAAATAATCAATGACCGGAAATAAGAGATACCAAAATGCAATGAACAGCCATAAAAATACGTCATTAGGTGACAACATATATAGCAAAGGGCCTGCGACAGCCAGCAGGGGCACCATAAAAGATACCAGCCAAAAATGACGTTTTTTGTCGACGTAAACCTCTCCTTCTGGAGATATAAAAGTACCTGCGCGCATGATCCATTCCTATTCTTATTGAGCGTGGAACTATTACAGCAAGTGATAGATCAAAAATTAAGCGTTGAAACTGGCATTAAATCGTCATAATCTGACACTCTTCCGGAATCAATTAACGATCATCGTATGTCGATTAGTAAAGAGCAACTTCAACACTTAAGCCCTAGCATTCACCCAAGCTACGCTCGTTTGTTGGCTGGACACTGCCGAAATGCTGGTGTTGTGATAGAGCAATTGTTTGAAGGAAATAGCTTAACTTGGGAGCAGCTCATCGATAGCAGCCAGTATGTTAGTTTTGAGCAGTTTAAAAGGTTATATGCGAAAGCAGAGCATTTGTCTGGCTCAGATGACCTAGCACTCGATATATCAACGATAAGTCAGTCGAGCGCGCACGGGCCTCTGGGCTATGGCGCAATCTCAGCCCCCACGGTTCGACAAATGTTCTTTCTAATTCAACAGATGCTAGCGACGCGCATTGCAATCATCAAAATGGGCGTGTCCGATGTAAATGGCTATACAACACTCACGATCGTTCCAGACTTTGACTTAGAAAATCTAAATTTATTTGTAAGCACAATGGTGATTGGGTCATTGCTAGATTTTTACGAGAAGTCTACAGGGAAACAGATCTCTCAACTTGAAGTTCATTTGCCAGTTAGCGCATTGTCAGATCTAAACCGTTATCGAGCTAAATTTGGTGGAGCGACCATCGTGTTAGGAAGTGAAACGCTCAAGGTAGTATTACCAAGTAGCGCATTGGATGAACAAACGCTTACTGCAGATCAGTATGCGTTCCGTAATGCGCAACGAGAATGTCAGCTATTAATTGATCAAGAAAACAAAGGCGGTGAATTTTCTCGACAGGTCAAGCACTTCCTCTTTGAGTTTAGTGAGCGCTTTCCACAACAAGAAGACGTCTCTGAACATTTTGCTATGTCTACACGTACCTTTATTAGAAAGTTAAAACGCGATAACACAAGCTTTCAAAGCTTGTTAGATGAAGTAAGAAAAGAGCTTGTTCTGTTGCGTTTGAGTGATACAAATCAGAGTATTGAGAGTATTGCTTTAAGTGTTGGATATGTAGAAGCATCGAATTTCTCACGCGTATTTAAGCGATGGTTTGGATGTACGCCCTCTGAATTTAGAAGTTCAAATAAATTCTAAGGACACGGAACTTATTTTGGTTCTAAGGTGTCTTTAAAACACAATTTCAGACAAATGATTATTAAGACGAAGATATAATTATATGCGCGATACCCGCCCCCTTTTGTTAGATAGCGATTTCCCTAAAATCAAACGACGTAATATAGAAGTATTGCAGGTCAACTTGGGGTATCTCTGTAATCTAAGTTGTACACATTGCCATGTGAATGCGGGGCCAACACGCACCGAGTTAATGAGCAAAGAGACCGTCGATCAATTGTTGCGACTGATCGATCTGCACGGAATTAATACGCTCGATTTGACTGGTGGAGCACCAGAATTAAACCCTCACTTTAGATACTTTGTGTCGGAGGCCCGAAAACGAAACGTGCATGTGATGGATCGCTGTAACCTCACCGTTCTGCTCGAGCCAGGACAAGAATACTTAGCACAATTTCTAGCTGACAATGATGTTGAGATCGTTGCCTCACTTCCATGTTACACAGAAGACAACGTCGATGCTCAGCGTGGAAAGGGAACATTTGACGGAAGCATCAAGGCGCTGAACCTGCTCAATGCGCTCGGCTACGGCATTGGCGACGACGACAAAAAACTAAGTTTGGTTTATAACCCTAATGGCGCCTTCTTACCGCCTCCTCAGGACAAACTTAAAGCTGATTATCAGAAGCATTTATTTAGTAATTTCGAAATAAAATTCGATGATCTCTATACGATTACAAATATGCCAATTGCTCGCTTTGGCGCCGTGCTGCTGGCAAAAGGTGAGTTCAATGATTATATGACGCTCCTAAAAGACGCGTATTCGCCAAGCAATGTTGACGCTGTGATGTGTCGAAACACCTTAAGCGTCGATTGGAAAGGCTATGTCTATGATTGTGATTTTAACCAAATGCTTGAATTACCTATCCACTCGCAAGATAAAAACATCATAGCAAGTGACAATTCAGCACTGCATGTCAGTGAACTGTTCGAAACGAACTTAGACGGTCATCCTATTGTCATAGGTGAGCATTGTTATGGTTGCACGGCAGGTCAGGGTAGTAGCTGTGGTGGCGCGCTGTAAGCCAGTCGTCTTTAATGAATACCTCTCCGGCTAACACAAGATTGAGTGTCGTAATGCCTGTTCATAACGAGCAGGACTCGATAATTCGTTCTGTAAGCTCATTATTGGATAATCTCGGAAACAACCTTCACGAATTGGTCGTAGTGGATGCTGCTAGCACCGATGATACACGCGCTCGATTTGAATCTCTGCAACTATCAAAAGCTCGTTATTTAATGAGTGATCGCCCTGGCCGAGCATATCAAATGAATTTTGGTGCTAAGCATGCTTCAGGCGACATTCTGATGTTTGTTCACGCAGACACGACCATTGAATTGTTTAATGATCAACAGCTTAAGGACTTTAGTCATTCTGATTGCTCGTGGGGATATGGTTCGCTTGAATTTGATAACTACGCACCTCATTTTCGTTTTTTGAGTTTTATGATTCGTTGGCGATCTGGATTAAGCAGCATATGTACGGGTGACCAAACACAAGTAATCAAAAAAAGTGTCTTCGAGACTCTCGGAGGTTTTCCAGAGCAAATCCTCATGGAAGATGTTGAAATATCGATTCGTTTAAAAGAAAACTCTAAACCGCAGCAGTTTACGTTTCGCTCCATCACGTCCGCTAGGAAATGGGAAACAGAAGGCTTCGTTAAAACAATCTTAAATATGTGGCGATGGCGATTTTCATATTGGATATTTCGAGACGCAGATAAAGTTGCAAGGCAATATTATCGCGACAGATAAGCCATTTACCTGACCGCACAATTGCTTGATTATTATTCACTACGATTTATCTCTGATATCACTGTAATAGCACTAGTAATTTGATCTAGATCAATTAGAATCCACCAAAATTTTTCATTACTTAGATTAAATAGGTGCGAATATGTCTGTAGAGACCTTTGAAACTTGGAGCTTAGCGATCGGTATAACGGCGCTTATCGCTTACATGGCTTATATCGTTTGGGATTTAGCTAAGAAATCAGATGCTGGCAAATTCGGCACAATGGTTCTTTTTGCTGCACTAGGCATGGGCGCGGCGGGCTTCGTAATTAAAGCCGTACTAGTTGAAACGCTCGGCGTGTAGTAATTAGCTAACGCTGCTCAGTAAAAAACCCGCTTGATGGCGGGTTTTTTGTTTTCTGGTGGTTTGAAAATTAAACCAGCTCGATAATTTCTATATCGATTAAAACCAACTTTCTTCGCAAACAACTCAGCTCTTAGTTGCTGCTTCTAATTCGCTGATTAATCGTAAAGCATCTTCAAATGAATCACCGCATGTATATTCTGTAGGGTTAAATTCGCGACACACTTTAGGTCTTTTTTCATATTCCATACAGCGATTTTCGGAATCCAAATTAACGCACCGGATTCCGGCTGGCTTTCCGTCTGGCATATTTGGTAAAGCACTTGTTATCTCTGGCGCGATACAACATGCTCCGCAGGGATCATGGCACTTCATGTTTAGCTGCCTTATTAAGATGTTAAACAGGGTAGAATGGTTTTAGTCCGTACTGATCAGATTTACCAGAACGTGAGCCAGACATGCTCAACTTATGCAGAGCTTTCACCGCTGCTAACAATTGTTTTTCATCCTGCTTATATGATTCATTATCATGTTGTGCGGAATACTTTGCCGCTTCTAGCCGAGCGATAATTTGTTTTGCATCATTTTGATCTAATGACGAGATGCGATCGAGTTGTCTGGACCATGTATGAAATACACTCAAATACCGCATGTCGTAACGCTCAATCAAATGGATCAACTCATCATAAATATCTTGTTCTTTATTGGACTTGCGTTCTTGTTGAGTATTATCTCGTCGAAGTTTCCTATATAACCAAGTAGCGTGAGCACCCCAAGAAATTAGTACTAAAACTATTGCGATAGGCCATAGATACGAGGAACTAGACACAACCTGTTCTGAGGTGCTTTGTGTAGTCTCTGCCTCAGAATTTAGCGCCGAAAGCTCAGAGCTAGAGCTTGAATCCTCAGAGTTTTGATCAAGAGCCGACGAGTCTGGCGTGTTAAGGTCTTGCTCAGTGCCAAGTCTAGAAGCCGCGACAACATCGATAGACTGTTCTGGTAGACGTGCAACACGCTCTACATCATTTACCGTATCCCACCATTTTATTTCGAGTGCAGGTAGGATCGCTTGCGCTGGCGAAACGGCAACCAGCGCATGTCGTTCCTTGCGCTGACTTTGTGCTCCAGCTGAGTGTTCAATCGTGTCGAGCTCTGGTGTATCAGGATATACCTTGAGCGCATTAGACGATGGAGGCTCTAGTTCGGGTAGCGCAGAGCCAAGCAAACCTAATGCAGATAATGTTACCGTTCGCGTTACCGATCCGCCCACTTCAAGCGTTGAGATCTCAGGGTCGAACGATTGAGTGAGCGCCAGGCTTGATGCTGGAAGCCACGTTTTGCCTGAAAATTCAGCGGGAGGCGGTTTTACGTCGAACTCGACTGAGTTTGCTAACTCGCGAGCACGAGCTCTTCGACGAGTCCTAGAATCAACGACGGTTCCGGTGAATTCAGGGCCCGCAAGACTTAGTGCGCCACTTTTTTGCGGGAACAGCAAATAACGTCGTTCATATACTTCGTAGCGCTGGTTGTATGCCATTTTGTAAGTCTTGGTCGTTTCTCCAAATGGCTCGATAATAAAATCTGAATTTTGTGGTTCAGACATATCGCCACGAGCTTCGCCGAGCGTGTAGAGCTCGAGAGTATAAATAATTTGTTCTTGCAGGTAGGGGCTTGGTTTATCGATACTCGCTTTTAAAAATACAGATGGTGGCTGAGCATCACTATGCGGACGACTCCCTGCAATTACCTCAATGCTAACCGGCGCGCTCTTTGCGTCCTTAAAGCTAGCTTCTGGGATTGTTAAGCTTCCGGCGCTTTTTGGGCTTAGTGCATAACGCCAGGTAATAAGGCTCTCAGTTTTACCGTTAATCGATTGCATGTTATAGCTTTGGCGACGGTCTAATATCGTCCAGGCTTCTTCGAGATTAGGGAAGTCAGG
>NZ_LWGF01000713.1:0-668 GCF_001635355.1 Oleiphilus sp. HI0125 | reverse complement strand
AAATAATCTATGTGATCTCCATGAGGCACCGCTTCGTGGCCACAACCTGGACCATGAACATGATCTCCGCAGGAGTGTAAAGGCTTACACCCATCTGGATTAGCGTCACTAACCTCGATGGTATGTTCATCGTAGTGATCTTCATGAGGGTGGTGTAGATGCCCGTCATGAATATAGTCGATATGATCGCCATGACGAATCGCAGTATGTCCACAGTTTGGGCCATGAGTGTGATCAGGGTGGGATGAAGTGTTTGAGCAAGACATAGTATTCCTCCACAATCCGAATATTAATCAGCGGTCTATGTCAGTTTAGTCGACTATGAATGCCTTAGTATCAAAAGTACTCAGGTGATAAGATCATTTTGTTATTACTAACATTGAGCTTCAGTCATTTAGTGCGCTTCTATCTTTAAGCACACATCGAAAAACAAGCGATTTTCAGGTCTGCAATGTCTGTTTAGGTAATTGAACTAGGTCAAAGTTAGACCAGAAAACTCGGCCAAATACTAAACCGATCCCTAATGACGGTTTAGGAGGTATTTCTACCAAATTGGNATGACCGCTTTCTCATGAAAGTGAATGCCCGCAAACCAAGATTTCTTTCCTGACTGAAGTTCCGCTTTCCTCTTTTAGCCAACGTACAGCACCAACTCATATAATATTGTT
>NZ_LWGF01000712.1:0-1075 GCF_001635355.1 Oleiphilus sp. HI0125 | reverse complement strand
TAAAGAAAGCAAGCCATTCTATCTCTGGGGAATTGTTGGTGAACACAAAGTAAATACGCAACGTGTATGCCGTACCCGACCAGTCGTACAACTACAAACCAAGTACACGCTTACTGATGTTGCATGGGCAATCGGAACACTCGGAATCTACATGCCACGTACTGCAATGGTGTGGTGCGAACGGAAGGTGAAATAAGCATGAAAACGAACTTCCTCCATCAAGCCAAATACATTGCTATCGCAGCAACGATAAGCCTAAGCGGCTGTTCCGTAATTCATTTTGAGAATGGCCCTGTTGTCCCCGACCCAAAACCTGAGCAAAGCTTTGACTGGACACTAGGTATGTTTACCGAAGATATGCCAGACATACAATACGATGCAGCAAGCAGTGTTCGGTACAGAAAATGGTATCAACACGCCATTTTTTCAGTCGCCGAGCTGAGCAACCCATTACAGTTAAATAAAGAGTGCTCAGGTCTGGAGTGGAATCAAATCACGACCGAAGTAACTCCAACGGACTTTGTTTTTAGCATGCTAGACAACGCTCTACTCTATAACGCATCCTCTGCATGGCTCGATCTTTGGTCTACATGGAGCGTGGAGTATTCTTGCCGAGAGCGTTAGCTCTTCAATTAAGTATGCTCAAAACACTCGCTTGTAGGTTTTAACAACAAGACCAAATAACAAGATTGCACTTAACCCTAAGCCTAAGCCCATGCCCGCCCATACGCCGGCAGGGCCAAACATCTCACCCAGGAAATAAGCCGCAGGAAATCCAAGCCCCCAATAACTAACAGTTGCGACGATGGTTGGAGATGCGCCAAGTTTAAAGCCTCTGAGCACACCCATTAAAACGACCTGCCACCCGTCAACCAATTGGAACATGGCGCCAATCAGTAACAACAAACTAGCTAAGGCCACTAGAGCCTGGTACTCGTCTGGCCCTAATGCCTCATCAACAAAAAGATCTACCAACACATCAGGGAGCAACCAAAAGACCAAGCCTGCCGCGCTTGCTGTCGCGCTCGCGATCACTAGGGCGTATAAAATCACTTGCTTGGTTTCAATCGGATTA
>NZ_LWGF01000711.1:0-2009 GCF_001635355.1 Oleiphilus sp. HI0125 | reverse complement strand
TCCTGCTTTCATCATTTGGTAAAGGCCACATAAATACCGTTATAGAAAAACCGATGAAGGGGATCAAAATAAATGGGAAGTAAATTTCCTCAACTGCGAAGTACATTAGCAGCCCAAAACTTAATAAAGACAATGCGATAAGCTTCGCTTTCATATCAGCACCTTAGTGAACATAGCCGTGGAATCTTAGTTTCGAGGCCTGTTGGTTTGCAAAGTATGCAACCTCAAATCATCGCGCCTTGCTTGGTAGGCAAGGCCATCCTTAAGTTTTCTATCCTAAGATGAAACGACCTCGTTTTGAAAGTCTGTCTTGCGACGCACTGATTTTTTTGACGTTCAGGACAGGTCAGCTATCCGCAAGAAGGTAACGTTTTAGTTATTGCTCCATTAACGACTCCTAATGTCTATTTGCGAATGGAAAACCAATGTCCGCTTTTCATTCTTAGTACGTATTAACGCCTTGCCCATGGGCTTGAGGTGCGAAGCAACGCAACTCCAAAACCACGAAGTGGCTAGGCATGCGGCAAATTGTTATAGGGCTTATTCGTCAATACCAGCATCGCAATCGTTACATGAGTTAGTTGATTTGCCTGTACCAAGCCAGCCTGGGATATCGTTTACCCCAGACTCATTGTCTGCTTTTGTAAGCTTGATATCCATTTTTTGATTGCAAAGCCAGCAACCAATTAGTGGTAGAAGCCATATTTGTGTGTAACAGATAAGCATTTGCTTAGTACTAAATATAGAAAATTTTGAGACTTCAATAGAAGTTAAAATATTCCAGATTACTGTAAAGCAAGCGGCCATACTGGCTACAAATAAAATTAGCTTATCAATTGTTTCCATTTAAGACCTATAACGCCGGTAGCAAAGGCGAGCGTTAGAGAGTCCAGCCCGCGTTTTTTGCGGGCGATTTTTCCTACCCTTGTTATGCATTTTTTTGCACCTTACCCAAATAGATTAAAGGTAATGCGATAGCCACTACCAATGACCAAGTATAGATAAACGCAGCCGCTACAGCATGTATAGCTATTAGGTACATGGCTAGATTTTTTTGTTTGCCGAAAAGTAGAATTAGACCCGTTAAGATACAAGCAAAAATTGAAACCAAAGTAAAAATGAATAGCCAGCTACCTGACTCGCTTGGAGACAACGCGTACTTGGCAGATGATATTGCAAGCTGAACAGAATCTAGGCAGTCAGGCCGAGCAGAAAATAGAAACACCCACCATATGGCTATAAGAGCCACTGCACCTAACAAGCTTAATGTTCCTGCGATTTTGCTACCCATTGCGATCTCTTAGTGCATAACGCCGTGCTTTGCGGCGAGCGGCACGCAGCAGAGCGAGTCCAGCCCCGGGTGTTTTTCCCGGGGCGATGCAAGAGCACTTGGTTATATGAGTAACTCTTGCAACCCACCAAAGCTGCACGCTTAATTAATAACGACCCGATTTTACCGAGCCAACTACAAGCACAAAACTACTAAAATAAATAACTAAATAAAATCCCAGGGATTAGTAGCAACCAAAGAGTAAAAAACACGAAAGCTAACGTGTACTCTAACCAAGCTAAAACTGGGCTTCGTTTATGATGCTGCAACCTAATTTCTTCTCTATATGTTTTAGAAAATATCCATGGAAACCCCATATAGATAAATCTAAAGCTTGACCCTATTTCAGAGAAGAAATCGAATATGTCAAACATTCACAGCCCCACTTCTCATTGCATATAACAGTTAATTCTACGTACCCGATACGGGTATCACTTTTCAATTAGGTTAACACCTTCGGAAGGATCAATTCATTAATAATCATAGACTTATGAGACTTCCGTTTTTTCAAATTGCGCACACTCTTTAGCAAATGCGTACTGAATACGCATTTGCTAATTCATTACCTCCTTAAAATCAGAGCTTTATAAGAGTAAGCAGTGATACCCGCCGCTCGCGCGGTTATCACAGCCGACCTGTAGATATAATTTGAACCTACACAACTCGACCTCTCGAAGCA
>NZ_LWGF01000710.1:0-1222 GCF_001635355.1 Oleiphilus sp. HI0125 | reverse complement strand
GATTTGGAGAAGGCGTTGGGACCTGTTCTGTCACGGGTAAAAAACTCGGATCAACGGTATCGTCCTGATTCATTAATACAACAACGGCTGATACCCCTAATACGCTTGCCATGAAGGTTAACTTTATACTTGTTCTCATCGTGTCACCCTAATTGTTCTGTTGTTCTTAGTTTTGTGTATTGCCTTTCCTAGCATTGCACTAGGAAAGGACTTTTATCTGGGTTTACTCTGTGGAAATAAAGCTCAGAATCTAGATCGCATCACTGATCAATGGACAGTAGATACCACAACCAGGATCTTCGTTGTTGTAGTTATTGTATGGTTCAACTAAACGCCATGTTGCACCCGCAACGAAGGCATCAAGAAATGCCGCCATACCATAGAACGTACCTGGGCACTTCCACGTTTGGCCTATTGGGAACTCCCACCAGCGTTTTTTACGAATACTTGGGCAAGCGTGTGAGCCTATGAAGGTAACGATGGTTGAACAGTGGCTATCATTGATTGGACGATTCCAAGGAATCATGTAGCCATAGTTTGGCAAGGTATTCATTTGCGCAATCAAGATCTGATGATCTTCCTGCCACTTCGCCAAAATAGAGTTGTAATCCATGTTCGGGAAGAAACGCTCATAAGAGAATCGCGAGAAGTTAAAGTCGGTGCTGTAAGCCGTATAAGCAAATGAATCTTGCGGATACAAGTTTGCCGCCGCGGTATTTGCCGTGCCCATATCATCAATATTGAATGAAGCAGGCATATTCGCAAGCACAGTAGGCATGTCCCAAGACGTAATGATTGTCTCGTGCAACTGACGCGAGTTGTAGCTCGAATCGGGTGCTGGGAACAATGGTCCTGAGTCATTCAGCATATAGCCTTTGGTGAAGTCTAAACGCTGACGCACTTCATGATAAAGCGCCGAAGACGCTACACCACCAGCACTGAAGCCCGTAATCATCACTTTGTTCATTGTGCCTAGACGCGTATTTAGAAAGTCCAAGGCCGCAGTCGAGTTTGCATAGCCATTATGATGGAAGGTAATTGGTGGATTCACACCCGTCGGGTCGTCATACACCTGAACATTATTACCTACATGTACATCGCCGGTGCAATACGGCATGTAGGCGGCATCCCATCCATTTGTTGCCAAATTCTCACGACGACGGAAAGGTAAACCAGGATCGTTACCGTTCATAATGGGCGAAACGAATTTAGCCTTCGTCTC
>NZ_LWGF01000709.1:0-1532 GCF_001635355.1 Oleiphilus sp. HI0125 | reverse complement strand
TGCCGGTATCCCAGGAATTTTTGCTCGCTGGTTGCGTCGCAAAACCTTTGTCTTTGAAGTGCGTGACCTATGGCCTGAACTTCCGCGTGAAATGGGGGTGATCAAAAACCCGTTTGTGTTGTCTTTGATGTATCTTCTTGAATGGGCTTCCTACCGATCGGCAAATCGCTGCATAGGGCTTTCTCCTGGAATCGTTGAAGGTATTACTAGGAGAGGTGTAGCGGCCGATAATGTTTGTTTAGTTCCTAATGGTTGTGACCTCGATATTTTCAACGTGGAGCTTGATGCGTGGCGTCCAGAGGATGTTGATAGTACCGACCTTATGGCTGTTTTTACCGGCACCCATGGTCAGGCCAATGGCTTGGATGCGGTGATTGACGCAGCCCTAGAACTCGAAACCCGAAAAGAGACGGGGGTTAAGATTGTGTTGATCGGTCAAGGCCAAATGAAGCCTAAGCTTCAAGAGCGCGTTAAAGAGCTCGGATTAGGCAATGTTGTATTCCATGCGCCCGTCGATAAGCAGCGTTTAGCGGGTTTGATGCTCAGTGCTGATATTGGTATGCAGTTGCTGGCAAACGTAAAAGCGTTTTATTTTGGTACTTCGCCTAACAAGTTTTTTGATTATTTAGCTGCAGGTCTACCAGTGTTAAATAACTATCCGGGCTGGGTTGCAGAACTTGTTACTGAGAACGAGTGCGGATTTGCCGTTCCCCCTGATGATCCGGAAGCGTTTGCTTCGTCATTGATCAATGTACGGGATAATCGAGAGCAGCTTAAGCAGATGGGGATGAATGCACGTAAGCTCGCCGTAGAGCGTTTCGCCCGTGAGGACTTGGCCGATGAATGGCTACGTTGGGTACTATACGCAGAAAAGTCACTTCAGAATAATACTGGCGCATATACCTTGGGCAATAACGTATGAAGCGTCTGCTTGATGTGCTGCTTTCTGCTACGGCATTGTTGGTGTTGTCGCCAGTAATAGTGCTAACAGCTATATTGGTGGGGCTAGGTTTGGGCCAGCCAGTGTTCTTTCGTCAACCCCGTCCTGGTTTAAATGGTAAACCCTTTGAGATGATTAAATTTCGAACCATGCGTGATGCGTTAGATAATCATGGAAATCAACTACCAGATTCAGAGCGCTTAACTAAGCTAGGCAAGTTTTTGCGTTCGAGCAGTCTGGATGAATTGCCAGAGCTCTGGAATGTATTGAAAGGCGATATGAGTTTAGTCGGCCCGCGTCCATTATTAATGGAATACCTTCCTCTTTATAGCGATGAACAGAAACGTCGGCATGAAGTGCGCCCTGGCGTAACAGGTTGGGCGCAAGTGAATGGCCGTAATGCGATTTCTTGGGACGAAAAGTTCAAACTTGATGTTTGGTATGTTGATAACCAAACCTTCTGGCTCGATGTAAAAATCCTGTTTTTGACGGTTTTTAAAGTGTTTAAGCGCGATGGGGTCTCGCAAGAGGGTGAGGCGACGATGGAGCGATTTAAGGGTTCTAACTCATGAGCCGTTTGGTCGTTGTCGGT
>NZ_LWGF01000708.1:0-1836 GCF_001635355.1 Oleiphilus sp. HI0125 | reverse complement strand
GATCTTGAGCAAGCAAAGACAAACTATCCCGAGGCCAGTTCACGAGACCTGAAAGGAAAGCTTTTGCTTCCTGGGTTTATTGATCCTCATAGTCATTTTGGAATGATGATTAGTGCGATAGGGCAAGCCAACGTGGCGCCACCTCCGGCAGGAACGGTCACTAATTTCTCAGACATCATTGTCGCCTTAGAAAACTACCGCGATGCATTCGGTATTAAGCTGAGCGAGTGGATATTTGCATGGGGCTATGACGAAACCCAACTAGCTGAAGGCAAGCACATCACCAAGATAGAGCTAGATAAAGCATTTCCGAATAATCCGGTGTATCTCCAGCATGTGAGTGGTCATATGGGTGTGGCCAATTCTATGGCATTGGCACAAGGTGGTATCGATGAGAATACGAGAGATCCGATTGGTGGAAGAATTATTTGCTTCGACGATGGCAAAACGCCGACTGGCCTCGTTCAAGAAATATCAATGTACTATTTTGCAGGCAAGGCTATTGAAGAGTTTCAAGGCAAGAAAGCTGAGTTATTCCCAAAGGCACAGGAGCACTATTTGTCTTTTGGGGTGACCACGGCACAAGATGGCATGACAGACCCTATTAGCATGGCATTTTTCAGGAGTCTTGCTGCAGAAGAAAAGCTCGATTTTGATCTTGTGACACTGCATGGATATGCGAGCCTGAAGAACGACGATCTTGAATTTAAGACCTATAAGAATGGGCTCAAGGTTCAAGGTATAAAACTGATTGGTGATGGTTCGCTACAAGGCAAAACGGCTTACTTCACTCAACCATATTTAACGCCAGTATTGGGATGCGAAAAAGACTGTGTAGGTTTTCCTCATGGTCCACAGGATGAGTTGAATCGACTAATTGGCTTAGCCTATGAGAAGGGTATTCAGATCTTTGTGCATGAGAATGGAGATGCTGCCATCGACATGGTGATAAGAGCACATGAAGAAGAGTCGAAGCGTCTTGGTCAACCATTGGATGCCGATCGCAGAACCGTCGTTGTGCATTCCCAATTCGTCCGAGAAGATCAGTTAATCAAATATCGCGACTACGGTATGTTGCCTTCGTTCTTTACGAATCATGCCTTCTTTTGGGGTGATGTGCATCGTGAAAACTTAGGCGATGAACGTGCTTTTTTCTTAAGCCCTATTCATACCGCTCATGAAAAAGGGATTCAGTTTACGAATCACTCAGATGAAATTGTCACGCCGATCAATCCAATGCCGGGCCTGCACAGCGCGGTGAATCGGGTAGCGCGTTCAGGGGCTGTGATTGGCGAAGATGAGCGTGTTAGTCCTTATGTTGCGTTAAAAGGTGTAACTGAACATGCGGCATAAATGTTGTTCGAAGAAGATACCAAAGGCACTCTTAGTGTCGGTAAACGTGCCGATATGATCGTCCTTGACCAAAACCCTTTAGAGCTTTCACCGGAAATTCTAAAAGACATTCAAGTTTTAGAAACGATAAAGGATGGTAGAACTGTCTACAGACGGGCCGAGTGATAGATAAAACCCTCTCTCCAAACGCATGATTTAATTGCGTGTCACCTAAGGTCTAACCGAGCTTTTGTGTTTTAATATCTTTTCTAAAGTTTTCGCTATATCGGAGTGAAGAGATGACGTTTGAAAGCGCATTGGCATTTTTCTTTGCGGTTCTTGTCTTTGGTGTCACACCAGGGCCAGGCGTATTTGCGTTGATGGCAAAGGCGCTTGTGCAAGGTTCTCGCTCTTGTTTTGCTATGGCTCTAGGCATGACGATCAGTGATATTTTATATCTAATTGCAGCATGTTTAGGTTTTGCAGTGATTGCTTCGAAATGGA
>NZ_LWGF01000707.1:0-3096 GCF_001635355.1 Oleiphilus sp. HI0125 | reverse complement strand
AATTTTGCTGAGACTTATTGGTTTATAGCTTCGGATGAATGCGGAAAATATTGGGTGTTAGAGGGTACAGGCCAAGCAATCTTGAGAACACTTGAAGAGAGTCCATATTTTGAGTATTACATCGTCAATAAATCGATGTCTTGGTTGGTTTGCGAGAACCATCATGGTGCCGTTTTTGTTAAAGGCGAAATCAGAAACCAAAGGAGCGCTTAACAAGACGATGCAGCGGAAATTTTACATTTGCCACGCTGCGTGCGAAGCACACGTCGCATCAAATATAAAATTCAGCTGATCTGGGCGTTCATGTCTGCTTACTATATAAACTCGAAATAAATCCCAGCTAAAAACTTGCCTGTCTGACGTCCGCTTATGTCTAGCAGCAGAAGTTTTAAGCGATGAAAGCATGACTTACTTTTCATGAATTTTGCTAGCGCTGAGTCTCGATTTAGTGCAGTTAATTCTCTTCTTGCAGCTTATAATGTTGATCCTTTAGAGCCCATATTTGAGTTCAATAATGCTTAGAAAAAACTAAGAATTCCTTACAATATTGAATTCTATTAAATTAAACAGCTTACAAAATGTAAGCCTTACAAAGGTTGCTTAAACGATGACAGATAAAGCAGCAGAACAAGAACCACCTGTTACAAAAGAAGAATAAAGAAATGCGTTTTGGTTCATCGCAATTTTCTTCTTTCCGATTTTAAGCGGTTTATACATTTCGCAAAGCGATCCGCCGTTCATTACTCTCTTGGTTTCTTGGTTTCTTGGTTTCTTGGTTTCTTGGTGTTTGGTGGGTTTATCGCAGGTATCATTTTCTGGGGTGGTTTTAACACCGCCCTCGAAGTGACCAATACAGAGCAGTTTTGTATTAGCTGTCACGAGATGGAAGATAATGTATACCAAGAGCTAAAAGGAACAATTCACTACAACAACCGTTCGGGTGTTCGTGCAACTTGCCCAGACTGCCACGTACCGCATAATTGGACGGACAAGATTGCGCGTAAAATGCAGGCATCGAAAGAAGTGTGGGGTAAGGTTTTTGGAACGATCAATACCCGCGAAAAATTCTTAGAAAAACGTTTGGAACTTGCTCAGCATGAGTGGGATCGCTTGAAGTCGAACAATTCTTTAGAGTGTCGAAACTGCCATAGTGCCGAATCGATGGACTTCAATCGCCAGAGTCCGCGAGCTCAGGCAATGCATTCTAAGTTCCTGATTACGGCAGAAAAAACGTGTATCTATTGCCATAAAGGCATTGCGCATAAATTGCCCGATATGCAGGGTGTTGAAGGTTGGCAGTAGCCTAGGACTTCATTAACGAAAATTGGGGTCAGAGTACTTTTACTCTGACCCCAATTTTAACCACAACTAAGAACTTAATCTCTGTAATACACTTGTATCAAATGAAAACCGAATTGGCTTTTAACAGGGCCGTGAATTTTCTTGAGAGGCTGCGTGAAAATTACTTTCTCAACGGGCTTAACAAGCTGACCTTTGCGGATTTCTCCTAGATCGCCACCTTTTTTTTTGGATGGGCAAGTTGAATGTTTCTTGGCGAGTGCCTCAAAAGATTTACCAAGAATCAGCTGCTTTTTTAACTGCTCCGCTTCCTCTCTTGTCTTCACTAGTATGTGCTTTGCCATTGCAGTTGCCACGTTTGTCTCCGGCAGTATATCTCTATCATTGTCTTGAAAATCATCGCGCATTGTACACCTTTCGTATCTAGAGTGTATTTGTCGGCAATCAGTACCTATAATTGCGCGCAAGAAATTATTGTTATGGCGGATAGCCAACAAAGGAAAGCATTATGATTATCGTAACCGGCGGTGCAGGTTTCATCGGAAGTAATATTGTGAAGGCGCTGAATGATCAGGGGCGCACAGACATCATTGTTGTGGATGATCTAAGTGATGGTACAAAGTTTGTGAATCTTGTGGACTTAGACATTGCAGATTATCTCGATAAAGATGATTTCTTGGCGATGCTTGATGATGATGCTCCCTTGGGTGATATCGACGCTATTTTCCATGAAGGTGCTTGTTCTTCGACCACTGAGTGGGATGGCAAGTTTATGATGCAGAACAACTACCAGTATTCTGTTGAGTTGCTTGAATACTGCTTAGATAAAAAAATCCCGTTCCTGTATGCGTCATCTGCTGCAGTCTATGGCGGCTCAGATATATTCAAAGAAGAGCGTCAACACGAAAAGCCTCTGAACGTATATGGCTATTCGAAATTTCAGTTTGATCAATATGTACGTCGCATATTGCCTAAAGTCGAATCTCAAGTGATTGGTTTCCGTTACTTCAATGTATATGGGCCGCGCGAACAACATAAAGGTTCGATGTCGAGTGTTGCATTCCACTTGAATACGCAGATTAAGGCAGGCGAAAATCCTAAGTTGTTTGAAGGCTATGACGGTTATCCAAACGGTGGTCAAACGCGAGACTTTGTTTATGTAGGTGATGTCGCCAATGTGAATCTTTGGTGTTGGGAAAACAAAGCTGAGTCTGGGATTTATAACTTAGGCACAGGCGCGGCAGAACCTTTCCAAGCCGTGGCTGACGCGGTGATTGATTTTCACGGCAGAGGAAAGGTTGAGTACATTCCTTTCCCAGATCATTTAAAAGGCCGTTATCAGAGTTTTACCCAGGCAGACATGACTAACTTACGTGCTGCAGGCTATGACCAAGCATTCAAGACGGTTGCTGAAGGGGTCAGTGAATATATGACATGGCTTAATAAGGACGCCTAATCTTCGATGGAATGGTTGCTGTACTTCGATCTGTTTGGTGTCTTCGTTTTTGCGCTGTCAGGAGGTTTTGACGGTGCAAAATACCACTTAGATTTACTCGGTATTTTGGTGCTAGCTTTGGCGACGAGCCTTGGTGGCGGCATTATGCGCGATGCGATTCTAGGTGTGCACCCGCCAGCAGCCTTTACTAACGAGACCTATTTTTTTACAGCTCTCGCTGCCGGTTTAATTGCTTTCTTCTTTGCTAACCGCGTCGAAAGGCATATGGACTATGTCCGTTTTGCAGATGCGATCGGTCTTGGCGTATTTGCGGCTATTGGTGCAGCAACTGCAGTGCGCCA
>NZ_LWGF01000706.1:0-3489 GCF_001635355.1 Oleiphilus sp. HI0125 | reverse complement strand
TCCGCTAGTGATAACAAACCTGAAACATCCTGTATCAAGTGATTGTTACGGTACTGTGACAAATTAGAGCTTGCATACTAATTTTCTTTATTATTCTTTTTTGTTTGCCCATTAATTGTGCGATCTTAGCGCTTCCCACCCATAATTCAGCCACATTATGGTGCGTATATTTTTTGCTTATGCGTACAGCTAGCTGCGTTAGCTTGTTAAATTATTGTTTTATATATGTTTTTTAAAATGGGCGTGACCCTTGCTGAGTCAGCGATAGGAATATTGCGATTTAGCAGTCCTAAAAAAACCTAAAACAAATAAGGAAAGGGGAAGTTAACGATGAAAAACTTCAAGTCAAAACTAGCAGGCGTTGCAGCAGCAGTGTCGCTTTCTATGGGTGCGTCAGTTTCACTGGCCGCTGACACGATCAAAGTAGGTGTTCTTCACTCTTTGTCAGGGACGATGGCAATCTCAGAGACAACGTTGAAAGACACGGTGTTGATGATGGTTGAAGAGCAAAACAAAAAAGGTGGTGTTCTAGGTAAGCAGCTTGAAGCAGTAGTTGTTGACCCAGCATCTAACTGGCCATTGTTTGCTGAGAAAGCACGCGAGTTGATCGAAAAAGACAAAGTATCAGCTGTATTTGGTTGCTGGACTTCCGTATCGCGTAAATCAGTTCTACCTGTATTTGAAGAGTTGAACAGCATCTTGTTCTACCCAGTACAGTACGAGGGTGAAGAGTCTTCTAAAAACGTATTCTACACAGGTGCGGCGCCAAACACTCAGGCAATCCCTGCAGTTGATTACCTAGCAGAACAAGGTGTTGAGCGTTGGGTTCTTGCGGGTACTGACTACGTTTACCCACGTACTACTAACAAAATCCTTGAGGCATACTTGAAGGATGCGGGCGTTGCAGCTGAAGATATCATGATCAACTACACGCCTTTCGGTCACTCAGACTGGCAGAGCATCGTTGCTGACATCAAAAAGTTTGGTGCAGAAGGTAAGAAAACTGCTGTAGTTTCTACTATCAACGGTGATGCAAACGTTCCTTTCTACAAAGAATTGGGTAACCAAGGTATTTCTGCAGAAGATATCCCAGTTGTTGCATTCTCTGTAGGCGAAGAAGAGCTTGCAGGTCTTGATACGGCTCCACTAGTAGGTCACCTAGCAGCATGGAACTACTTCATGAGTGTTGAGTCTGATGCTAACGACGCGTTCATCGAAAACTGGCATGCGTTTATCGGCGACGAAGATCGTGTGACAAATGACCCAATGGAAGCAACTTACATTGGTTTCAAAATGTGGGTTGAAGCAGTTGAGAAGGCAGGTACTACTGACCCAACTGCAGTTCAAGATGCAATCATTGGTGTATCTGTTCCTAACTTAAGTGGTGGTCTATCAACTATGATGCCTAACCACCACATCACTAAGCCTGTTCTAATTGGTGAGATCCAAGACGACGGTCAGTTTGAGATTGTTTCTTCAACTAACGGTCTTGTTCAAGGTGATGCTTGGTCTGACTACCTGCCTGGTTCTAAAGACGTTATCTCTGACTGGAGAGCTCCACTAGCATGTGGTAACTACAACGTTAAGACTGGTAAGTGTTCTGGTCAAAACTTCTAAGATAGAAGTTTCTGTAAAGCAGTAATTGAGAGGGCTAATCATAGCCCTCTCTTTCCAACCATATAAAAACTATAACAATACAATTTCATCTCCAAGGAATTACCATGGCGAGCCTGAGAAATTGCTTAGGGCGGTCTTTTGTCGCCTTAATATTACTATTCATGTCCCACGCATTGAGTGCGAGTCAACAGTCTTATGATGATGGTGTTGAAGCATTAACGAGTGCAAAACTTAAAAAAGTGGCTGTTGGCGTCCAGCTATTAATCGATTCAAAACACGCCGACTCTCAATCTATTTTGTCAGCCTTATTGGACGGCAAGCTATTTCGACATAAGAAAGAAAAAACCTTAGTTCAAGTAATCGATGAAACCGACGAAGGTAGAACGGTTGTCTTTTTGTCTGATCCGAGTCGTACTGAGTTAATAACGAAAAAAAGAGCGATTAAACGTGTACCTCTTAACAATAATCTTCGACGCGATATTAGAGGTTTTTTAGCCGCACAAAATATTCAAAATGAAGATTCTAGTGTTCGTAGTGCTGCTATTCAGTCTTTATTAAAAGGCGCTGATCAAAATTCACTTCGCGTAATGCAAGAGCAGAGAAAAGTCGAACAAGACAAAGATGTATTGTTTTTACTCGATACGGCGATCGCTCTAGATACGCTTGAAAAAGGTAACACGGAACAAAAACTTCAAGCCATTACAGTTCTTGAAGAAAGTTTAGAGCCAGATGTGCGCAACGCCTTGCAGGTGTATGCAGATAAAAACGAAGACCCAGTTTCGGCGGCCGCATCTAAAGCCTTAGACAAAATTGCCGAAAAAGCGGATTTCTACTCAGTTCTTGAGACCATCTTCTTCGGGTTAAGTCTAGGTTCTGTATTAGTTCTCGCGGCCATTGGATTAGCGATCACCTTCGGTGTGATGGGCTGTATCAACATGGCGCACGGTGAGTTGATCATGATTGGTGCGTATACAACGTATGTTATCCAGTTATTGATGCCAAACTCTATTGGTGCTTCGATCATTGTGGCAATCCCCGCTGCATTCGTGGTCTCAGGCCTTGTTGGTATTGCCATTGAGCGCGGAGTTATCCAATTCTTGAAAGGAAGGCCATTGGAAACGCTGTTGGCGACGTTCGGTATAAGCTTGGTGCTTCAACAAGCGGTTCGTACTATTTTCTCTCCACTGAATCGTAGTGTTGAAACTCCTGAGTGGATGTCTGGGTCGATCGATATCAATCCTATCTTTTCTATTACTTTAAATCGTCTTTATATCATTCTGTTCTGTTTGGCTGTGTTTGCCTTATTGTTCTTTATTTTAAAGAAAACCGTTTTGGGCCTTCAGGTACGAGCGGTATCGCAAAACCGAGATATGGCGCGCGCTATGGGTGTTAGGTCTGAGTGGGTGGATGCACTTACATTCGGATTAGGCTCTGGTGTTGCGGGAGTCGCGGGTGTTGCACTTAGTCAGCTGACTAATGTTGGCCCCAACCTCGGGCAGTCTTACATTATTGACTCGTTTATGGTCGTAGTATTCGGTGGGGTTGGTAATTTATGGGGAACGCTCGTCGCAGGAATGTCCTTAGGCGTTGCCAATAAGTTGCTTGAACCGATGTCTGGCGCGGTACTTGCGAAGATACTCGTGTTGATATTTATCATCCTGTTTATACAGAAAAAACCACGCGGTTTGTTCCCGCAAAAAGGACGAGCAGCGGAGGCTTAACATGATCAGTTCTATTCAAACAGATAATAATGTCGTCTTTGATAAAGCGACAAAAATCTTTCTTGGAGTGCTTGCAGCGCTGACCTTCTTGGTTGTTATCTGTAACACCATGTTTGAGGCAGGCAGCGCACTGCATATTCCAACGTATACC
>NZ_LWGF01000705.1:0-2017 GCF_001635355.1 Oleiphilus sp. HI0125 | reverse complement strand
GAAGTTATGCAAAAACAAGACGTCTTATTGGCTCGTCAGCCTATTTATAATCGACAAAAAGAAGTACATGCGTACGAGCTACTCTTCAGGGATAACGAAGAAAATAAAGCAACTTTTTTCTGCGATCTCAGCGCAACATCAAACGTGCTTTTAAACCTGTTCACTGAAACGGATCTAGAATTTGTGACGTGTGGATTACCCGCTTTTATTAACTTTTCAGGCGAACTGTTAATGGAAAAGCCCATCTTTGATCCTCACATGGTGGTCATCGAAATTCTTGAGCACGTTAAAATCACTCCAAGCTTCATAAAGCGCGTCATTGCGCTTAAGAAAGTCGGTTATACGATTGCGCTGGACGATGTAGTAAAAGCACCTCACTACAAACCTCTGCTTCCTTATATCGATATCGTGAAAATCGATTTACCAAGTTTAAGTGAAGATGAGTTGCGGCAATCAGTCGACTACTTAAAAGACTTCGACGTCACTTTGCTTGCCGAAAAAGTTGAAACTCACGAAGAGTTTCAACTGTGTTCCGATTTAGGCTTTGAGTTGTTTCAGGGTTATTTTCTTGCTAAGCCTGAATTGGTTAAGGGTAAAAAATTAAACACCAACCAAATATCGGTACTTGGGCTAATCGCTGAACTCCAAGACCCCAATATAGACATAAACCACGTCAGCGATATTATAAGCCAAGACCCCGTTATCAGTTTTAAGTTACTGAAATTGATTAACTCAGCCGCTTATCGACGCACGAAAGAAATTGACTCAATTAAATCAGCTGTCGCCTTACTTGGTTTAAAGCGCATTAAAAGTTGGGCAACACTGCTTGCGTTGAGCAAACTTGATAACAAGCCTGACGCACTACAATACATAGCCATTGTTCGTGCAATGACCTGTGAAAAACTTGCGAACTTTGTAAGTTCAGATTTACAGAATGAATTCTATACAACTGGTCTGCTCAGTTGCTTAGACGCGTTTTTTGACCAACCTATCGATCAAGTTATTGAAAGTATTCCAATTAAAGACTCAATGCGCTCTGCACTGATGGAACGTAAAGGCGTGCAAGGTTTAATATTGCAATCTACACTGCTTTTCGAAAAAGGTTTGCTTGAACAAATAGACTGGAAGGCTCTCGGCGAACTGGGCTTAGATGGGCAAACCTTTAACGACATTTATTATGAATGCTCTGCAATAGCACTAGAGGCAACCGCAGCATAAACACACACGGAAGAAAACTATGAGCTCAAAACACGTACTTGTCATTAATTGCGGTAGTTCTTCATTAAAGTACGCGTTATACGCCATAGGCGATGCCACCCCATTACAAACCGGTCTCGCTGAAGAACTTAATAGCCCCAATGCAAGGCATATTTCAAAAGATCTTTCTGGAAATAGGCAAAGCTTTGACACGCCAAATGCTTCTCACGGCGACTCAATTCAAGCAATCGTTGACGCACTCAACTGCGAATTTAACTTAAGCGATTCATTAATTGCTGTCGGGCATCGCGTTGTTCATGGCGGAGAGCGATTCAATAAAGCAACGCTCATCGACGATTCTGTGTTAGCGGAAATTAAACAATGCATTCAACTCGCGCCCTTACATAACCCAGCAAATATTACTGGCATAGAACTTTTACAAAAACAGTTTCCTGAGGTTCCGCAAGTTGCTGTCTTTGACACAGCGTTTCACCAAACTATGCCCGAGCACGCATATCGCTATGCGATACCAAGCGAGTTTTATACTAAGTACGGCGTAAGACGCTACGGGTTTCATGGAACAAGTCATCAATATGTAGCTAGTTCGACCGCACAACATATTGGCAAACCTATTGAAAATTGCTCCTTTATAACTGCACACCTTGGTAACGGCGCAAGTGTATGCGCGATCGAGAATGGCAAGAGCGTTGACACAAGTATGGGCATGACACCGCTTGAGGGATTAGTTATGGGCACCCGAAGTGGTGACGTAGACCCTGGTCTTATCGGTTTTTTAGGTTCACAAGGTTATGACTGCGCT
>NZ_LWGF01000704.1:0-2135 GCF_001635355.1 Oleiphilus sp. HI0125 | reverse complement strand
ACGGTTACACGATAACTTCTCTAAGACTTTTAAAGTTTGTGCATCTTCGATGCCCTCTGCAATCAAATCGCAGCCTAAACCTTCCGCCATCGCAATCACGGTTTGTATGATCACTTTTGAGTTTTCATCATTCTTTATATCTTCGATCAAAGAGCGATCTAACTTGATTTCACTTGCAGGCAAACCTTTGAGATATGACAACGATGAATAACCCGCGCCAAAGTCATCAATTGAAATCTTGAACCCATGGGCTGCTAATTTATCCAGTGTCGCAATGCTAAACGCCGGATCATCCATCGCCGCAGTTTCGGTTAACTCCAAGTAAACCAATTCAGGTGATACATTCTCGGTCTTCAGCGTTTTAAGAAGTTGAGCGCCAAAATACTTAAACTTCAGATCACGCGCTGAAATATTAATCGACATGCTTCCGTCATAGCCTTGAGCTCGTAGCATTACTAAAGCACGTATCGCTTCTTGAAATACCCATAAGCTCAGCTCATTAATTACCCCAGTTTCTTCGGCCAGGGGAATAAATTGATCCGGAGGAACAAAACCATTCTCTAGATGAATCCAACGTACTAAAGCCTCGAGACCAATCACCTTCCCGCTACTAATTTCAAACTTCGGCTGAAACACTAAACTGAGCGCATCATCATTCAAGGCCTTACGTAAGTCTGTCATCAGGGTAAGCCGGCTCGAACTATAGATATCGTACTTCTCACTATAGATTCCCATGGAGCCTCGTTCGGAGCGATCCATCGCAATCAATCCATTTCGAATTAATTGTGCCGGCTCTGAGCCATGATTGGGATAAAGAGAGCAACCATATAATGGTGCTAGTTCAAACGTTAAGCCATCAAATTCAATCGGCGATGCGAGCTCGACTAAGAGATCATCAAACGGCTGACGGTTTTTTTCGAATTTATCTAAATCAATAAGTACACCGAATGTTTCATTCGCAATTTGAAACGCCGCGTCTGGGCCAACTCCTTGCATATGCTCAACACTAATTACTCCGAACATATCTCTGCACTTCTCGTTTAAAAACACCGCCATTTGCGCCAAAACCGTCTCAGAGCTGGCCAAGCCGAGCGTCCGCGTAATATCAGAGATGCGCGTCAAATGCACCATCGAGATCATCATTCTTCTATTGGGCGCAGCATCCATCTGCTCACGTAAGAGGTTCTCGAAATGATTTCGATTAAGCAGATTAGTGACTCGATCACGTGACATGGTTTGCGTTAACAAACTCTGTGTGTAATTTCGCTGTTGCTCGATATGAAGACTCTTTGATTGCGCAGATATTTTCTTTTCACGCTCGCGATACAAACGATCTGCAAGAGCCAAAGTCAAAATCAATGCCTCAAGTCCAGATCCAATCTGCATGGCGTACTCAGTCCAAAATGTATTTGGCAATGCGCCTGTAGTGCGGCCGCTTGTTATCGCAAAACCAACGGTCAAAGGAATCCAAGCAACCGTGAAATAAATACCTGAACGAAGCCCTTTATACCAAGCGATGGGACCTGCAAAAGCGAGGACGCTAAAAAGCAATAACGCACCCACAACCGAGATACGCACCGCAATGCTATAATCTGCGAATAAAATGATACAGAGGTGTATCAACTCCAGCGCTATCATCGCCTGAAGAAGCTTATCGAAGCGCGGACTAATCGACTTCATTCGCAAAAATAACTTTGCGAATAAAAGAGAAAAAATAGAGAGCAAGGGCATAGACGCCAAGAACAGGCGCCCATTTAGTTCGGGAAGATCATTTAGAAAATGTTGATGGATATATCCTCGACTACTCGCAAAGAATAACAAATAGCTTGCGATAGCCAGCGCATAATAAAGATACAATCGTTCGCCTAAGCGAAGAAAAACAGCGAGATTAATAATCGCAATAATCGTCAGAACGCCATAGTAAAAGAAATGAACCTTTTGCTCTTTCGAAGCTTGTTCAAAGTAATGCGTCTCTTCCCAAATCAACATAGGAACGGTCATCGAGCCTTTTGTTTTCACGCTCGTGTAGATTTCAATTTCTTCGTTGGGTTCTAACGAAAAACGAAAAAGAATACCTGGATCGTCGACTTGCCTGTGCGCAAAGTGTTTTCGATCACCAGTGGCCAGTCCAAGCT
>NZ_LWGF01000703.1:0-25466 GCF_001635355.1 Oleiphilus sp. HI0125 | reverse complement strand
AATATTTAATAAGAATAAATGTATCACAGGNAAAAGCGCCCCATACGACAAGACTGTACAGCCATGTTCGCATGAGAGCGCAGAGGAGGTTTTATTACTTAGATGCTTCGACAACTTCTGCTGAAGGTTCTACTTCCGCAATCGCATCAATAATCAATGCACATGCCGCATCGCCAGTTATGTTTAAGGCAGTGCGAATCATGTCGAAGATGCGATCAAGTGCGAACAACAAAGGTAGACCTTCGATAGGAATACCCGCCGCTAGCAATACCGCAACCACTAAGAATGAAGGCCCTGGTACACCGGCTTGACCAACAGCACCCAAGGTAGATGTGAGTACGATCGCCACATATGCAGTCAGTGAAAGATCCACATTAAATAACTGCGCAAAGAAGATCGCGACAAGGCCGTAGTAAATAGCATTACCAGACACATTCACGGTTGCGCCCAATGGCAACACAAATGATGCCGTTGAATTTTTCACGCCAAGTTCGTTTTCAACTGTCTCCATTGTGACAGGCAAAGTCGCCATAGAGGATGATGTCGATAGCGCGATCGCTTGGGGCTTTTTCATTGCTACCAAGAATTTTCGAGCAGACGTTTTTGTTAATACATGCACCAACAATGGGTAAACAATAAAACCAAAGATAAGAATCGCGGCCACGTAAACAACAAACAGTTTAAACACAACCATCAAAGCACTGAAGCCGAATGTTCCAACCGCTTCGGCCATCAAGCCAAATACACCGAGCGGTGCGATGAGCATGATTTTGTTAATCATCCAGACCAAGCTACCAACAATTGTATTCACACCATTCAATATGGGCTCGCGTCTTTCGGCCTCTTGCTTTGACAAAGCAATGCCGAAGAACAAACAAAACACCAAGATTTGAAGAATATTCGCATCACTCAATGATTGGAAAATATTCGTTGGAATCATTCCAATCACCGTTGCCCAGAACGTTGGCAACTGACCTTGATCGGCATACTCGGAAGAAAGCATTCCTTCTATCGATGAGACATCAATCCCTAAGCCTGGGCCAAATATCGCACCCATGCCTAATGCTAATGTCACAGCTAAGGCTGAAGTCACACCAAAAAATGCAAGCGTACTTAAGCCCACTTTGCCCGCGTTTGCACTTTTACCCAAACCTGCTGCGCCGGCCACCAATGCGACCGCCACTAAAGGAATAACGAGCATTTTGATCAGATTAATAAAAATAGCGCCAAGCGGCGAAAACATGGAGGCATCTGGTCCCATTGCGATACCGACCATCGTGCCGACAAGCATCGCTATGACCACTTGAACTCCGATATTCCCAATGAAATATTTGCTTAGTAACACGTCTTTACCTCATGAAATAAGGAATTAGCTCAGAATGACTGGTCATTGCGTGCCAGACAGTTCAGCGCCAATCGAAATTTATGAATACATAAAGCAGTTCGAAAAACTCATCAGAGCCATTACTGAATAATTTCTCGTGTTCCTTTAAAAAGTGCTGATAGCACCTTTTGACGTGCGCCCTCGAAGCAAACATCCATTGCGGATGCATAAAGAGCCCTTTGGCGTAGTGGTCTTCCTGAACTTCAAACTACTTCAAACTCGATAGCAAAATAAGATAAGTGCGGTAAGCAACTGAAGGACTGAGCGTCTCTCCTTGCCTACTCAATGCCACAAATAAATGGAAATGAATCAGTGGCGAATGTAGCGCCTCAGTAGTGGAATCAATAGTAAAACATTGTCGATGACTGTGAATCATCGTGAAAGGCGAGATGGTTTATAAACTCGCCTATATTACCTCTCTGTTGATCAGGGAATGATGGGGTCATGGTGTTCGATGAAACACCGTTGCGAATGATGAAAATCAATGAATGCAGCTTCAATCTTTTCCAACTCGGCAAAGACCTCTTTAAATGCATCAGACTCCATAATCGCATTCAGATCTTTCGAGCTAGGAAGCACGTATTCCATCACCGCATCGAAGGCCGTTTCTTCAACGCCTCTTGCCGCGTTTAATTCTTTATTAAAGTCGACATCCAAAACCAAGCTCATGTGGAAATCACTTGCACCCAACAATTTGCCAACCTCTGTCACTAAGGAGACAAAGTTTGCATCGTGCCAACACTTTCGAAATTCTTGCGAAGATATATCAGGCTTTCTTTTAACGACGAAAATGAACTTAATCACGCGAATCTCCTTTCACTTGAATTAAATACTTATACGTTCACCACAACGTTAAGCACTTTATTAGCAGTTAAAGAGTTACTCACTAAACACCCTTTTTCAGACTTCTCGGCAATACGCTCAACTTTCTCAGAATCAGTACCAGAAGGCACATCGACCGTAACCTTCAACTCAAACTGGGTAAACTGAGTCACGCGATCTACCTGACCTAAGGTACCCACGACCTCGCATGAGATATTAGTCCATTCTAGCTTCGAAGCACGCGCGATTGCTTTGAAGGTCAAGACGAAACAATCCGCCATCGAAGCAACTAGCAAGCTTTCAGGAGACCAATAACCCTCTGGCCCACCAAATTCAGGCGGCGGCATCGATTCGATTGCGCTGAGACCGTCAGCTTCGAGATTTACCGTTGAATCAGACTCTGAATTGGCAGAGACCGTATAGTGATGAGGCATCGTTTGCATCATAAACTCCCAATAAGATTTGTATTGGAAGTTTAGATGAAAACTGGCGTATTACTCAGCGGATTTAAGCTGATCTAATACTAACTGATACAGATGATCTGGACTGTGCTTTTCAAGCGCGAGACCATTTACATAAAAGGTTGGCGTTTTATCTACTTTGAACGCGCGAAGATCTTTACCCTCTTGCACGATCAATGCATTCATTTCCGACGAATCGATGATCGCTTTTGTTTTCTCGATATTTAGCCCCGCGGCAGCAGCAATTTCCCACGCGCGATCTAGATTAGGTGCATGGTGTGATGCCCATTCTTGTTGTTGTATCAATAGCGCCTCTAGAACTGGAACGTATACATTTTGTTGACTCGCAGCTTCCAGCATTCGTACTACCGTATCCGAACCCTGATGGAACGGTGCATAACGAAGCACTAAACGCACGTCTTGCGGATGGCGCTTCATAATTTCTTTTACATATGGATAGAATGCTCGGCAGGCTTCACACGCGGGATCTAAAAATTCAACGATCGTCACTGGCGCATCAGCAGGCCCCATACTAGGAGAATAATCACGCTCCAACTCTGCACCTTCTGGTAAGGTATTCGCAGAAGTAGATTCATCATTACTGCACGCACTCAATACAAACAAGGCAACGAAGCATAGGCATAGAGACCGAATGCGTTTACGCAAAATAAGCATGATCAATTTTTCCCTTGTACATCTTTGACTAAAATAACTGAGCGTTTACGCATATTGTGCGAGAAGTAACTTCCACTCATCACGTTGCTGTTGCATCGCGTCTTTAAGTTCTTGATATCGCTTCATCGCTTCAGACTTCTCGTAGGCTTCGCGCACTTCACACTTCTTAGCTTCAAGCCATTCAAGTCGTGCGATTTTGGTTTGATGCATCACTTCAACTAGTTCATCAAACTTTGCTTGCAACTTCGCTTTAATCTCTTCGGCATCGGCATGAAAACGCAGTTTCTCATTAAGATTTTTCATCGCCATTTCTGCTTTTGCTTTGGCGACCTTATGTTCGTCACAGCGTTTTAAGTTGCTCGCTAAACCCAATTTACTCAGGGTAAATATGAACCATTTAGTTGGGTCGTAATGCCACCAGCGGATGCCATTGCGATAATCTGTTTGAAAACAATGATGGTAGTTGTGGTAGCCCTCTCCATAGGTCAAGTAAGCCACAATGCCGTTATCACGTGCGGTATTCTTATCAGTATAAGGCTGGCTACCCCAATAGTGTGCGAGCGAATTAATAAAGAAAGTCACTTGTTGAGAGAGCACAAGACGTAAAAAGCCAACGATCAACATGGTGCCAATAATATCGCCATGCCAAACACCGATTACAAAAGGAATACCGAAGTTTGTCAGCACGACTAACTTCAAATAATTGCGGTGCTGCCACATCACAACAGGGTCGCGCTTTAAATCAGGAACGTTAGAGTAATCGTTATAGGTTTCGCGATTATAATCACGCAACATCCAACCCATGTGCGAGAACCAGAAACCTTTTTTTGCGGAATACGGGTCTTTATCGTTTTGATCGACATAGCGGTGATGAATACGGTGGTCAGATGCCCAGTGCAAAGCGCTATTTTGAATCGAGAAAGCCCCGCCTATGGCATAAACAACACGAATCCAAGGTTTTGTTTTATAGGTAGGATGAGACCACAAACGGTGATAACCCGCAGTAATCGACATTCCACAAAAACCCATACACAAGAGAGCTGCCACGACCTGGAATATATCGTAGCCCTCAACAAAGCCATACCAAGGCACAACAACTGCTGCAAACAGCCCAGTTATAACGAAAAACAGGACATTCACCCAAAGAAGTTTTGGCTTACCGCTCATTCAAATACCGCTTGTTTTATTTATGACGATGCGCATATTAACAGAGCAAGATGACAATAACATTCAGCTTACAAATGTTTAGTGTTTAGAACTGTTAAATATGCACATTGCATGGCCACTTAAGAGATTGCATCCGCCTAGGGCATGAGTAAAGATGTGCCCCTAACGATTATCTTGCTAAGCCGTGACATGTTGAAAGTAGTATTACGTTTTTTGTTGAGCACTGTAGTTTGGGTTTCGGTCGCACATGCACACCCTCACTCTTGGATAGATGTGCAGACAACACTCACGCTTGATGCAGACGGAAATCTCATTGAGATCACGCAACTTTGGGAGTTTGATGAAGTCTATTCACGCATAGCACTAGAAACCGTTACGAAAGAATACGAGAATGAAATGCTCGGACTCGAAATGTTGGCCCAAGATATGGTTACTAATCTTAAGCCATACAAGTATTTTTCGAGTTTACAGCTCGACAAAATCGACATACCGCTGAGCAAGCCAGTTTACGCGAAGTTTGAGCCATATTCAGAGCAAAGAAAACTCAAACTCAAGCAAATCTTTGCGTTTGATACTCCCGTAAAATTAGCAGGAAAAGCAATCACATGGTCGGTATTCGATCCGACGTACTATGTCGCGATGAATCACCATTCAGCCGATGCAGTCAATGTGATTGCGAATGAGAAAACGCGTTGCGCGAAGCAATTTAAACTGCCCTCGCCAACACAAGAAGACATAGACTATGCCGCTAGCCTTGATCAAACGCAGCGAGATAGTGATGGTCTGGGACAACTATTTTCTGAACGAGTCACGATACAATGCAATTAGTCCAAAAATATAATAAGACCCGATTAAAAGCATTCTCGATACGCGCCTTTGTATTTGTCTTACTTAGTTCGCTGAGTAGCACTGTCGCGCTCGCGCACCCGCACAACTGGATCAGTATAAAAACACAATTCTTAGTGGATGCCGACAACCGTTTAATCGAAATTCAACAGTCATGGGAGTTCGATGCCATCTACTCCATGATCACCTCTGCAAGTTTAAAAAACGCTTATGACGACGAGACTGTCGGCCTAAAGCTGATGGCCGAAGACATGCGCAAAAACCTTGCTCGCCACAACTATTTCTCAAACCTAATTGTTGATGGAAACAACATCGATATACCAAGAGCGAATCAAGCGTCGCTGCGTATTGAGCCTCAACCACCGGTAAGTTTTATGACGCTCGACTTTACGATTCGTTTCGAGAATCCCATTAATTTAGATGGTAAAAAAGTCGTCTGGTCTGTGTACGATCCAACCTATTACATTGCGATGAACCACAAATCCGTTGACGATATTTCGATTGTCGGTGGACTGAACTTAGAGTGCGGTAAAGATCTCGTGATTCCAAATCCTACCGAAGAAACCATCGCCTACGCCAATAGCTTGGATCAGTCACGTCGCGACACAGATGGGCTTGGCGATCAATTTGCTGAAAGAGCTGTTATTCAATGCATTTAACTCCCTCAAAGCTTCTAGCTGCAATCTTTCTTTGCCTCATTGCTGGCGGCATTTATTGGGCCACGCTGAATTGGACAGACTGGATGATTTACATCACTAGCCAACAGAAAGAGCTGCACAGTATGTTATCAGAGCATATGTCCAATGTAGCGCAACATCCTGAAACTTACGGCTTAGCCTTAATCAGCCTTAGCTTTGCTTATGGCGTCTTTCACGCCATTGGCCCAGGACATGGCAAAGCTGTGATCATGACTTACGTTGGTACCCAAGGGGCGAGCGTTAAGAAAGGCGCGGCTTTGTCATTTGCCGCAGCACTACTGCAATCAATCGTTGCGATTATTCTTGTCAGTGTAATTGGCCAGATGCTCCAGTTTACCTTTGGTGAAGTGCAAACGATGGGAGAACAACTTACACAAGTAGGCTATGCCTTGGTGATGTCTTTGGGTCTGTATATTTTACTGAAGTCAGGTAATAAATTACGCAAAGTAGTGAGCATCTCAAATTCAAGTGCACACTCGCACCATGAGCATCATGACCATGCCCATCCACATGATCATCACTCCCACGCTCACCAACACGACCATCATGAGCACGAACATCATTCTCACCATGAACATTATGCACATAATGTATGTTGTGGCTGCAACCATGCCATTGAAGTCAAAGACGACAGCACCTGGCTACAGAACCTAACGCTCGTGTTCTCGATGGGGCTCCGTCCTTGCTCTGGCGCACTAATCGTTTTGACCTATGCCTATTTAGTCAATGCCTATGGATTTGGGATCGTCGCCACCTTGGCGATGGGACTAGGCACTGGCATTTCTATCGCGCTCATTGCAGCAGGAACCGTATTCGCGAGAGGGTTCTTTGAACGCCTACTAAACGCTAGCGAATCGAGCTCGACGGCGGTGTTTAGTCATTTTGGCTTATATCTTCAAATAGCTGGCGGGGCACTACTTATTGCATTCGGCTGGGGATTATTATCTGTCACATTGACTCCGGTTGCGGAGCATCCATTACTGCTTGGTCGCTAAAAGACTAAATCAAAAAGTACCCTGACATATAAAAAAATGATCTCATCTAAGTAAATCGCCTATTAAGCTTTAATACGTATTGCTTCTAAGATGATTAAAAGATGAAAGAAACATGTCTTATTGGTGGCTTACAAAGCTTACTTGTTCGATTCTGCTCATAGCGAGCATCATTATAAGTGCGTTCACAAGCTGGCTACCCGATATCAACACAAGCGATTCTCTGGCTGGGCGAATTCTTGTACTCGTTGGCGGTGCTATTTTTTTGAGTCATTACTGGCTCATCAAACGCGATAACAAAAGATTAGAAGAGATGGAATATCTCGTCACTCAAACGGCCTTATTTAAACGTATTCGTCACCCAATGTATTTCGGCGAGATGTTCATGATGTTGGGTTACGTACTGATTGCTGCGCATAGCCTTACCTTACTGATTTTTGTGCTTGGCATTCTCGCACTAGTGATGCAAGCTAAAGTTGAAGACAAACAGGTTGCAGACAAATTTCCTCAGCCTTACGCACAATGGACAAAAACAACAAAACTAATCCTGCCTTATGTTTACTAACTTCATCGGGCGAGCAAGGCTTCTAATAAGGCAGTATGAACATTCGTTTTGATCTTGAATTAATCGGTAAAAAAATCACCTTAAGCCCCCTCACCGCCGACGATTTCGAAGCACTCGCTACCTGCGCATCGAATCCAGAAGTTTGGGCTCAACATCCTGATTCAAAACGCTATCAGCGTGAGCGCTTTAAAACGCGTTTTTTCGATGGTGCAGCAGCAAGCGATAGCGCCTATACAATTATCAATACGAGCTCAGGCAATGTCGTTGGTTCAACGCGCTTCTATGATTTCAAACCAGAACATAGAGAGATCGCGATTGGCTACACATTCCTCGCGTGCGAAGAATGGGGAACAGGCGCCAATACCGAAATGAAGGATCTGATGATCAACTTTATTGCACCTTACGTAGATAAAATTTGGTTCCATATTGGTAGTGAGAATCATCGTTCACGTAGAGCGGTTGAAAAGCTCGGCGCGACATTTCAATACGAAGAAGATGAAGTGCTCGAAGGCTTAGCCTACACAAAATGTTATTACCTACTCGAATTAGAAAAATACAAACAGGCCTGAGGAGTTTTCCATGAAAAAACCAAGCGGATTTATGATTGAGCTATTTCAACAACCAACTTGGGTCGTTATTTGGGTGAATGCGCTGATGGCGATCAACCTGGGCAGCATTGCATTTTTAGAATATGAACTGGCTCAAGCCATTCTTGGTATTTTTGCGTTCCAAAGCATCGTCATGGTTGGTATGTATTGCTACTTTGGCTATCAGAAAATTTTAGGCTTAGCGCATCTTCTATGGGTTCCTCTTCTCGCTTACATTCTTGTTTATCTTGGCGATTACACAGGTGCGTCTCATAGCTACCTTGTAGGCTTAGCCGGCTTTATAGGCATCTCATTAGTTTTTGATATCCACGATGTGATTCAGTATTTCAAAAACCATTCTGAACCTTTGCAGAACAATTAAATCTATCTTCGATACCCGCATCAACGCGAATAACCCGACTAACGCGAATAACGCAACAAACGAGAGCAACGAGAACACTTAATGGATTCACTTACCCAAGCTGCACTAGGTGCGACCGTTGGTCATGCCATTCTTGGAGCGAAAGTTGGGAGCAAGATCGGTCGACTAGCTCCCGTTTGGGGAGCCGCGCTCGGCACCCTACCTGATCTGGATGTACTTATTCCTTACGGCGGAGTCGTCGAGGACTTTACCTACCATAGAGGTTTCAGTCATAGCCTATTAGTCCAAGCGCTCGTAACGCCTTTACTAGTTTGGTTAGCCATTAAAATTCGCCCCCAAACCCACGAACATAAACTTCGATGGGGGGCAGCCATTTTGGCTATTTTTTGGACCCACTCACTTTTAGATGCGTTTACCGTTTATGGCACGCAACTGCTTTGGCCTATTACCGAATACCCTTTTGGTATTTCTAGTCTGTTTATTATTGATCTAGCCTACACATTGCCTTTATTGATTGGTTTAGGGATAGCTGCATATGTAGGGTGGAATAGCCGTAAGGCACGCATAGCCAGTGTCTGTGCGCTCGTTATTAGCTCGAGTTATTTAGCTTGGTCGTTAGTCGCAAAATCGACCATGAAAAGTATTTTGCAAGAGACTCTCGTTCAGCAAAACATGAACGTATACGCCGTGCTGACTACGCCAATGCCCTTGAACACCTTGCTGTGGCGCGTAGTGGCGATCAATGACCAAGACTATTATGTCGCACACGTCGCCGTATGGGATTCTCCTGAGTCTGTTGATTTTCGTGCCTACCCAAAAGGTGAAGAACTACTGAGCGACATTGCAGATCAATGGAACGTGCAGCGTCTACAGTGGTTTACCAAAGGCTTTTACCGGGCGGAACTCGTCAATAATGAAGTGGTGATGACTGACCTTCGTATGGGTTTGGAAGATAGTTATGTCTTTAATTTCGCTGTCGGAAAGCAAGTAAAAAGAAGCGCGGATAGCGATTCCACTGATAGAAGTGAGAATAAAGAGAGTAGCGAGAACGGAAACGTGAGCATCGAGCCGATGGTCGCGCGCCGTACTGAAACGCTGCGCGATATGTCTCGTCTACCGCTACTTTGGGATCGCTTCTTTGATAATGAAGTCTCTTTGCACCCAGAACCTATAATAAGCGCAAGATCAGCGCCTGAAGTTAGCGAATCGGAATAAGAACTTCGTTACGCCGAAACCAAGGAATGGAGGTCGGTGGGTCATAGCCAGCAATCAGCACAGGCCCATCCATTTCGTAACCCTGCTCTGTAATCCAATCTTCTAGGATGGTGCGGTTATCTGAAATATTTTCCTCGCCCAAGGTACCACTGAAACGGATAACCGCCATCTTCATGTTACGGAGCTCTTGAACCTCGACCGCAGCATCTCTCGGGCTCGGCGCAGTCGACAGCTCAAAACTTTCGGGCAGCACAAAAGACATTTGTTCTGTCTTTGCCGGATCCATAAACACTGGCGCAGTCATTGAAATTTCTTTCTCTTCGCTATTTTCGCCAGAGATATAAGCAAACAACTTACGAAAGGCCCCATCCTCTCTAGAGCCTGGGTTCATCGGCGCAGTCACTAACAACAGACGTTGATATTCACGTACTTCGATATTTTCAGACTCCGCTTCTTCCGCGTTCTTAGTTTCAATAACTGAATACGGTGCGTGTTCAATCGTATGCCGTACCAAGCTACACCCGCTTGCTAAGAAAAACGTGCTTACTATCAATGCAACAAAAATGTTTTTCCAAACCATTGTTCAATCTATGTCCTCTACCTAAAATATCAAGCTAAGCTCTAAAGCCAGTTTATCGACGTAACGACCGATGCCTAATTGTGTACGGATTGAAAGTTTGAAGTGATCAGTTGCAGATGACTGACTTATTAAATTTGCTACGCGCCCGCAGAAACTTTTCGCCAATACGCGGCTAATGTAGGAATAAAATCGTTATAATGAGAGAAATCAAAGTGCGCGAGATGCGCCCATTCCGGTTGAGAAGAATACCCTGAGGCATACCAAGCGGCATGCATACCTGCATTGTGCGCGGCTTCGAGATCGTAACGAAAATCGCCAACGTAGATACAATGCTTGGGGTCAACTTGCCATTCGTCGGCGAGCATCAATAAAGCGTCAGGTGAAGGCTTAGGAGGGGCGTGCTCACGTGCAAGTACTCTTCCCACTCGCAACTGACTACGATCAAGTTTCAGTTGACTTGCAGGAATCGAATTGCGTGTGACAACGCCTGTTTTGATGGATGAATTACTGAGTTTGAGCAGCGTCTCAGGCACTCCAGCAATTACTTCAGAGCTATGCGCGTCGCGCATCTCATGGTCATGAATCGTTGCCTTGACTGAAGATTGCTCATGCTCGGGCAAGTCTTCGACATATCGCAGAATATCCTGCCCCGGCACACATCCCGTCTCTTTGCATAAGAGAACAAAATCGAGACTAGACGTTACCAAGGTGCCATCTAAATCAAAGATGACTGCCTTAGGTAATTCTTTGACGTTGACACTGTCTGACATAAAACACACTCACACCAAGCATTGAACATTGAACTTTTACTAGTATGAGTGAGCTTACGATGAGATAACAGTTTTGGCCTTGTCGTGAAGCTTGCATAATGGTTGCCTGACATACCAAAACATCCAGAGCCTAATCAAAAAATGATCAGGCTAGGCTTATTTTGTCGCCATGTAAGCACGCCAGCCGCCAAGCTGCGTAATTTCTTCGGCGCCTTCTAAACCGTAAGGTTCGCAAATGAATCCGCTAACAAACGAACCATCTGCCAGTTTGACCTTACCAATGCCTAAGGGCGCAGGTATTCCTGCAACAAAACTCCCAAACTGTTCAGAGGGCACAGTCCAAATCTCGACATCAATGGCAGCCCCTTTTTCTTCATCTAACACTAGGCCAGGTCTAAATGGAGGCCCACCAGCAAGTGCATACATTCGATATCCAGGTGCGGTTTGTGTTTTTAACTTCAGTACTGCCTTGCGCTCCTTCAACTGCCAGTTCAATGGCAAGCCCTCCAAATGCGCACCACATACAAGTACATCTACCGTCTGTGTTGTCGATACCTGTGCGGCTTCTGTGCGCTCGCGAGATAAATCTGAAGCGCCGAGTGGAAGATCAAACAATGTCTCAAAGCGTTTAGCGATGGACAGCAATGCACGATCAGCAAAGGCAGGGCCCACTAAAGTCACGCCAAAAGGTAAACCTTGATCCGTGAAGGCTGTTGGAATGGCTAAGCCACTCATGTCTAGCAAGTTCATATAGTTGGTGTAATGTCCCAACTGACTGTTACGCAAAACAGGCTCTTCAAGTAGCTCATCAACTGTAAAGAAGCGCCCTGCCGTCGGCGTTAGCAAACAATCATATTGTGCAACAATCGCATCGCATTTTGCTTTCAATTCTTGCAAGCGATATTGCGCGGTAAACAAGGCCGCAGCACTTGCATTCTTGCCTGGTTCGATGATCTCTCGCACAACTGGGAACATTGCTTCAGGTTGCTCATCAATTAAAGGTTGTGTTGCCAAGTAACGCTCAGTTACCCAAGGTCCCTCGTATAACAATTTCGCAGCTTCAACAAAGGGCGAGAAGTCGAGCTCTTCAATCTGAGCACCGTCATCTTTAATGCGTTCTACAGTCGCTAAATACGCATGCTCGTATGCTGCGTCACCGAAGAATTCGAGCTGATCTGATTGGATGACTCCGATTTTCAAATCCCCTGCACGCACACCATATTGCCGTGTTTGATTAGGATAAGGATTGGCACGACTATAGCCGTCATTGTCATCAAGCCCTTCTGCGACCGACAAAACTAAGTTCGATTCATCTGCGTTCAGCGCAAAAATCGTCATGCAATCTAAGCTACGACACGCTGGCAACATGCCGCTGGCAGACAACAACCCTCGTGTTGGTTTAACGCCATATAAGTTATTCAGGCAGGCCGGCACGCGTCCTGAACCGGCGGTGTCAGTGCCTAAACTGAAGCTTGCTAGGCCTAAGGCGACTGACACAGATGAACCCGCGCTTGAGCCACCACTGATGTACTTCGCATCGAAGGCATTACGACATTCACCGTAGGGCGAGCGTGTGCCATTTAGCCCTGTGGCAAATTGATCCAGATTCGTTTTACCAACAGGTATGGCGCCTGCTTTGATAAGTTGATCGACCACAAACGCAGACTCATCGGGTGTGTAGGCGAAGGTTTCACAGGCGGCTGTGGTCGGAATACCTGCCAGATCAATATTGTCTTTGATCGCGAACGGAACGCCCCACAAAGGCAGAGAATTGACGTCACCCGCTTCCAGTTTGCTTAGGTAGCGATCAAGCTCGGCGTCGCTTAATAAGTGAATCCAAATATTCCGATCGCTATAAGCCTCTGTGCGCTCACGAATATCTGCCAATACTTGTCTAGGCGTTGTGGTTCCAGCGGCATAGGCCTGCTTGAGTGTTTCGATGCTTAATGGTGTGATGGTTTGATCCGCAATCGCTAGGTTTAAACTATTCATTACTACTGTTCTCTTTGATTATTCTGTTCACGTTTTTTAGACAGGCACACCTTTGCGTCTTAGTGCTCTTCGATCACTACTAAGGCTTGTCCTGGCGACACGCGCTGACCTTTATCTAGTAGCACTTGTTTGACGACGCCCGAGCTTGTCGCATGAACAGGAATTTCCATTTTCATGGACTCTAAAATCATCAAGACCTGACCTTTAACAACTTCTGAATCCGACGTAATCTCGCTCTGCCAAACACTCCCTGATACAGGGCTGTCTACAACAATCTGCCCTTCCTCCCAGCTCGTTTCACTCAAATCGAGATTATCTTCAGCCACTTCGAAGTTAAACTGTCCTGTACGATGCCACTCTGCCAACTCCGCTTCAAAAGCGGCTTCGCGTTTGCCCTTAAAGGTATCAATGGATTCTTGATTCTCGGATAAAAACGCTTGATATTCAGATAGGCTGAATGAGCCTTCTTCAACTTTGATCGGGTAAGTGCCAACAGGAAATTGCTCACGAATTGTCATCAATTCGTCGTGAGAAACCTCATAGAATCGAATTTGATCAAAGAAGCGCAAAAGCCAAGGTTTCTCGAAAAACTCGGTCTTCCTGTAGCGATTCCACATTTGAAGCGTGCGGCCAACAAACTGATAACCGCCCGGCCCTTCCATGCCATAAACACATAGATATGAGCCACCGATGCCAACAGAGTTTTCGGCTGTCCACGTGCGCGCTGGATTGTACTTTGTGGTCACAAGACGATGACGGGGATCGACAGGCGTGGCAACCGGCGCACCTAAGTACACATCGCCTAAACCCATCACCAAGTAAGAGGCATCGAAGACAATTTTCTTCACATCATCAATGCTTTCTAGCCCATTGATACGGCGAATAAACTCTAAATTACTTGGGCTCCACGGTGCGTTTTCACGAACGGTTTGATCGTACTTTTCAATCGCCAATCGACAAGCTTCGTCATCCCAAGACAGCGGCAAATAAACCGTACGCGATGGTACACGTAAAGACTGAAGTCGTGTTTTCAAGGCATCCTCTGCTGACTGCAAGTGCAGCATCAACACGCCTAAAGACAGGGTCTGACTGTCATAGTGCACTTGAAGAGAACGGATTCCCGGAGTGAGTTCAAGCACACCTTCTATGTCTGCATCTTGCAAGAATTGCATCAAAGCATGCGCTCGAAAACGTAGAGCAATATCTAAGCTCTGCTCACCATATTCGACCAACAAGAACTGATTACCGGCGACACGATATGTCACCGCAACGCCATACTCTTCAGCAGATAAGGTCTTTAAGATCGGTGTAGTTTGTGGCTCGTGCTCGATCACTTCTTTTTCAAAATGCAAAGAACGCAAACAACGCTGCTGACGTGCGTACAACTCGACGGCATCCGTGACAGAAACAGCCTTAAAGCGCACTTTAGCACCCGCTTTGAGCTGGCCTAATTTCCAGAGGTCTGCTTGAATGACCGTCGCAGGACAAACAAATCCACCAAGAGATGGTCCATCTGGACCAAGGATAACAGGCATATCGCCGGTAAAATCTACCGTACCAAAGGCGTAAGCGTTATCGTGAATATTAGAAGGATGTAACCCTGCCTCACCGCCGTTTTCTCGCGCCCAATTGGGCTTTGGTCCAATTAGGCGAACACCCGTGCGGCTTGAGTTGTAATGCACTTCCCAGGTATGTTCAAAAAAGGTATCAATATCTTCCCGTGTGAAAAAGTCAGGCGAACCATGAGGCCCGCAGATAACCCGCAGCTCCCACATGTTTTCAATGCTAGGGAGAAGTTCAATCGGCGCCTGCTCATGGGAGCTACTATCAAGAGAAGTATTGTCATCTGAAGAACTTTCATCCCCAGCGCGATCAATCTGATTTAGATGTAAGACATCACCAATACGCAAAGCACGACCGTTATGTCCGCCAAACTGTCCTAAGGTAAATGTCGAACGAGAGCCCATATATGCTGGGCAATTCAAACCACCTTGAATGCAAAGATAAGCGCGCGTGCCGGCACCAGTAATACGGCCAAGTTTTAGAACTTCTCCCGCGTTAATACTTAATACTTGATTTAGCTCAATGGGCTTATCGTCAAGGGTGGACTCGATCTTGGCACCAGTGATGACCACTTGTGTGCTTGTCTGGAATTGCAGCTCAGGACCTTGAACGGTAATTTCTAGGCCTGCTGCATCATCTGGGTTATCTAATAGGCGATTACCCAACTGGAATGAATAACTATCAAACGGTCCAGATGGCGGAACGCCAACATCCCAATACCCTACTCGGCCTGGCAAATCTTGAATGGTCGTCTGCGTTCCGCCAGTGATCACATCAATGCGTGCAGGTGTGAATGTAAAGTCATTCAAATAACGTGTCGTAACGAGACCACCTTCCAAAACAGGGTCGCGTAACAAACGCTTTAGATACGCAAGATTCGTTTCTGCACCGTACAAGCGAATATCATCGAGCGCATCGCGTAAACAAATCAAAGCATGCTGACGGTCATGCCCCTTAACGATGACTTTCGCCAACATAGGATCAAAATAAGGAGGTACTTCAATGCCCGACTCAATCCAGTGATCAATGCGCACATGTGGGTAGCCTGGAAACGACACCTTGCTGAGCAACCCTGGACAAGGTTGGAAGTCGCGATATGGATCTTCCGCATACAAACGCACTTGAATAGCATGCCCATGCGCCTTCAAATTCTTACGTTTATTGGCAAGATCAATGTCTTCTCCAGATGCGAGTTTTAGCATCCACTCGACGAGGTCGATGTCGAAGACCTCTTCGGTAACACCGTGCTCAACTTGTAAGCGGGTATTCACTTCTAAGAAATAGAATTGGTGCGTATCGGCATCAACAAGAAACTCAACCGTGCCTGCATTGCGATAACTTACCTGAGACAATAAAGCCTCAGCGGTTTGATGCAGCTCTGCTGCAAGCTCTGCGGGTAAATTTGGCGCAGGACATTCTTCCACGACCTTTTGGTTACGACGCTGGCTAGAGCAATCGCGCTCTCCAATGGCTAAGGCATTGCCTTGTCCATCACCAAACACCTGAACCTCAATATGACGCGCGCGTGCAATGAATTTCTCGATGAAAACACCATCATCCGCAAAGTTATTCGCACCAAGTCGTTTTACAGAATCATAAGCTTGCTCGAGTTCTTCAGGACCTAAACACACTTGCATGCCGATGCCACCGCCACCAGCGGTGCTTTTGAGCATGATCGGATAAGCAATGTTTTCAGCAACACGCAGCGCTTCATCCAAGCTTGGTAATAATTCCGACCCCGATAACAAGGGTACGTTTGCTTTTTGGGCTAGCTCACGCGCTTTGTGCTTGAGTCCAAAGACTTGAATCTGTTCTGGCGTCGGCCCGCTAAACGCGATGCCTTCAGATTCGCAACGCTCTACAAATCTCGGGTTTTCGCTAAGAAAACCATATCCGGGGTGGATCGCTTGTGCACCCGACTCTTTGGCAATGGCGATAATTTTATCGATATCAAGATAGGTGTCAGCGGCAGGGCCATCACCTAAGCAGTAAGACTCACTAGCTTGACGAACATGAAGGCTTTGGGCGTCGCTCTGCGCGTAGATCGCAACTGACGCGACATTCAATTCGTTCAGAGTGCGAATGATGCGTGCGGCAATAGCTCCACGATTCGCAATCAATACTTTGTTGAACATAGATCATCGTGTCGGGCCGTCCCGCATGAAAATACAACAGTGGTCGTCCACTGAGGTTGCTGTGCGTTTAGGCCGCGCTCGACCAGACTAAATATTCAATAGGCGTGGGGTTGTAGCCATTGCAAGGGTTGTTAAGTTGCGGACAATTCGAAATAAGCACCACCACGTCCATCTCGGCGCGTAGCTCGACATATTTCCCAGCGCCAGAAATACCATCTTCGAAGGTTAAATCGCCCTCTTCTGTGACAGGGACGTTCATAAAGAAATTGATGTTATGACTGATATCGCGCTTCGTAATTCCGTACTGAGGATTCTCGGCAATCGCCAACATCCAGCTATCACGACAGGCGTGCATGCAACGCTTTTCGAGGTCATAGCGCACAGTATTGCTTTCCGTCGCACAAGCACCACCAAGGGTGTCGTGACGACCGCAAGTGTCAGCAACAATTTCAAGCATCACGTTATTAAAATTTGATCGAAGCTCTGAACCTGCAGTGAGGTAAACAGCACCCTGCTCGCGCACAGTATCCATCGCGCTGTAACGTTCAGTCGGGTTGTGTGCATTAAAAAACAAGGTGTCAGCGGCTTGGTTGCCTTCTAGGTCTAGAATACGGATGATTTCTCCCGCATTGACCACACCAATGTAATAGTCCCCTGCATCAACCACTTGTCGGGTCAGTGCATTTTCAGGAAGTAATGTGCTCTCAATAATCATGGCGTGCCCCCTAAGCCCAACTGATACAAGGCATTGTTTGCAAATCCTCGTCCATTTTCAGGGCGGAAATTCTTACAGTAATCATCTTCGGTGACAGGCAATGCCTCACCCAATTCAATTTTTACGTCCATTGTTGGGTAGCTTGAAGACTGATCTAAAGGATGTGGGCAGGTATGCAGCACAACAATGGAATCTATCTCCATACGCAAAGTCACTGAAGCACCTTGTGTATCTGCCGAGGCATCAAGTGCCATCTGACCTTCAGAATTTACCGAGACCTTACTAAACCAATTAATGTTTGCCGCCAAATCTGCGGGGCCCAAACCATATTTCGCAAGCTCTACTAAGGTCGCGTCGTGCCCATTTTGCAGCCAATCATTTCGATCTGTTTGATAGTCACGCGCACCCCAGCGCGCCTCAATATGAGAGGCATGAGAATTACCACAAACTGATTCGTGCCAGCCGAGAGAATCCTCAACGATCGAAGCGAAAATTCGCCCCATATCTGAATACAAGCAATTGCCTTTTGTGAGTTTAAATGTGTGCTGGCACTTGAGGGTATCAGGCGCGTTGTAGCGCTCTAATAAGTCCTCGGGGTTATAAAACAACATTCCAACGTTGGCGCCGCCAAGTAAGTCTGTTAGTCGTAAAATCGTGCCTTTACGTAAGCGAAAAGACCAATGTGAGCCTTCCGCAATTTGAGTGGTGTAAGAAATAGAACGGATGTACTCGCTCATAACTTGTCCTTACTTTCTTTTTTAATAGATGTAGCCGCGCAAAACACGACTGGTTGCTAATGTCTCTTATTACTTCGATCTAAATAGGCTTATGCAACCTGTTGCGGAACAGGCCGAATGTCATCATCGATTTCTCGATATAGGTCATGATCAACCTGTCCTACCGCCAAATCGTAGGTAATGCCCGCGCCAAAGCGCTGAGGCGCTTGCTCGTCATGACGTAACTTATCGAAGACCCACAAACGTGTGCCAAGATAAAAACCTTCTTTCAGGTCATGTGTGACCATGAAGATAGTCAGCTTGTGCTCTTTCCATAGCTTGAGCACCAATGCGTGCATATCTGCACGTATACCCGGATCAAGCGCACCAAAAGGTTCATCCAATAACAGAATTCTCGGTTTACCAAGCAAGGCTTGTGCAATGGCCAAACGCTGCTTCATGCCACCAGATAACTCATGCGGGTATTTGTCGACCGCATAACTCAAGCCAACTTGACCTAGTATTTCTAAGGCTTCTTTTACCGCTTCTCTTCGCGCTTTGCCGAACAGCAAACCCGTAAAACCTTTACGCTGAAAACCTTTGCTTGTCACAACGTTTTCTAAAACCGTCATGTGCGGAAACACCGAATACTGCTGAAACACAATGCCCCGATCAGCTCCGGGTTCATTCGGGATAGGTTTGCCATCGAGCAAGATTTCTCCGCGGCTTGGCTCAACAGTTCCCAGTAACATGTTTAAGAAGGTGCTTTTGCCGCAGCCAGACGTGCCAACTAAGGTGACAAATTCACCCTGCTGTACGGTAACATCGAGCCCTTCAAGAACGACATTGTCGCCATAGGTTTTCCAAACCTTGTTCACCTGAAGCATCGGGGTATCAGACGTTTTTTCTATTGCTGAAGAATCAATCATGCTCATTGTCTTATGCTCTCTCATTCCAAGGGAACAACGTTTTGTTCAAGTGCTTTAAGCCTTGATCGATAAAGAACGCGAGCACAGTAATCCATGCAACATACGGCAAGATCACATCCATCGCCATATAACGTCTTACCAAGAAGATGCGGTAACCAAGCCCATCGGTTGAGGCTACGGCTTCAGCAGCAATCAGAAACAGCCACCCAGCACCTAACGATAAGCGCACTGCATCAATCAGTTTTGGAAGGATTTGTGGCAGTACCACACGCATTAAAATCTGACTCGTATTGGCACCTAAAGTCTGTGCTTTAACGAGTTGCTCGGGCGGAATCTCTTGTGTTCGTCGTTGAATATCACGCGCAATAAACGGCGTAATGCCGATGGCAATCAAGACAACTTTCGAGAGCTCACCTAGACCAAAAACGATGAACAAAATTGGCAGGATGGCTAGAGGAGGAATCAGTGAAACAACCGTCAGTAAAGGAGATACCCAAGCGGTAAACAAAGGCAAAGCGCCCGTTATTACTCCAACAAACAAGCCAATGGCCGCAGCGATTAATACACCTAGGCCAAGACGTGTGAGACTACTCGCTGTGTCCTGCCAAAAAACATAGTCGCCTGTGCGCTTGCTCGGCTCCAAGGCCATTCTTGATAAACCATCTCCAATTTGACGCAAACTCGGGAGGAGCTTGTCATTAGGATTCACTTCTAAACGCGCATCCGAACTCACCATATAAAGCACGATCAGCAGCACAAAAGGTAGCAAGCCTAAGAACACTTTGAATGTTCTATCTGGCGTCTGGTTTATCAGTTTCTTCATGGCCTTGGCCTCACATCAATACAGGCAGTCGTTTATGCTCTATAGCTTGTCGTCAGCAGCCATCTGCATGTAGCTAGGGTCAAAACGGAACTTCACGTTTGATGCATCACCGAAAGTACCCTTTGGCATTTCAATTCCGATAAATCCTGCATCTGGAGCACCTTCACCTAACAAGCCATGCTTGAAAGAAAACTCCGCAACATTTTCCATGGTGCTAACAAGCGCATCACTATTTGTTAGTTCAAGTGCTTGCGCTGGCGTGTAGAACATTTCAGTACTCGCTAGCTGCGCTTCATAACCAGTCAAGTCAGTACCTGATGCTTCTGCCATGTACGTTTTTGCAGAAGTTGCTGCATCATCAGAGCCACTCATCAAGCCCATAATTTCGTACCATGCGCCCACTAAAGCTTTTCCGAGATCAGGGTTCGCAGCCAAGGTCTCTGTATTAATCACAAGCAAATCGATGATTTCACCTGGAATCATTGAAGAGTCGAATACTTTAGTGCTGTTTGGCATCGCTTCGATTTCGCTGAGCAAGGGATTCCATGTTGCAACCGATGTAACGTCATCTGTGCCATAAACAGCAACCATGTCTGCATCAGAGGTATTCACAACAGTGAGATCTTTTTCGGTTAAACCAACCGTTTCAAGACCACGTGCTAGCAAGTAATGCGATACGCTCAACTCAACCAAGTTAACGTTTTGGCCTTTGATGTCAGCTAGGGAATCTTTGCCTTTCAACACGATACCGTCGTTACCATTTGAGAAGTCACCAACTACGAGCGCCGTGCTATCTACACCACCTGCGGCTGGAATCGTAAGGGCATCCATGTTTGTCATCGTACAAGCCGCGAACTCGCCTGCAGAGTATTGGTTGATCGATTCGATGTAGTCATTAATCTGAACGACCTCAATATCGATACCGTATTTGTCGCCCCATTTCTTCACGATGCCTTGCTCGGCGCCATACGCCCAAGGCATCCAGCCGACATAAATCGACCAGCAAATTTTGAAGCTATCAGAAGCTTGTGAGACAGATGAAAGTGAGAACGCAAGAAGAAGTGCTGCGATACGTTTCATGAATTACCTCTCTTTTTGTTTGTATTACACGGAGTACCCTCGGCATACACCAAGCAAGTCTCCCGGGCTTTTATCCCGCCGTGTAACCCATGCTCTTCTCAGAGGAGAGGTCGAATGCTCTCGGACCAGTCGTTAAGCGATTGGCTGTTTGCCTTATTTTGCTTAACCGGAACCCTAGCGTTCTATTTGAAAACCAAATTGTGTTGCCCGGGATGACAAGGGTACGGACAGGTAGTGAATTGCAAACGCTGCGCCAAGGAGTATTTTTTTATATATTTCATATATTTAAAAAATACTGAGGCCTAATCTAGTTCAGTAAACGATGCGCTCGAGCACCAGAATTATGCGCACCATAACACTGCGCACCAAAATAACTCATCACTCTATTTCGACATGAGCGAACGCGTACCATCCATGACAAGTGAAAAATGAAATTCCAAAACATCGCCTGAGTAATATGCATCGGCTTTGACTTGAGATAGCTCAAGTACCGGATTGCAATACTTTGAAATACTGTAAAAAATAATCAGTGTTGATCAGCATGAACGAACAACAAACGCTCTCAAGAAAAGCCAATCTTCCTCTACTTCTCTTCCATGGTTTGGGAACCATACTCGGTGCAGGGATTTATGTTCTTGTCGGGAAAATAGCCGCAACGTCAGGAACACTCGCCCCCCTTGCATTCCTGGTCGCAGCTATTATTGCAGGGATTACGACACTCAGTTACTGCCAGCTGGTTGTCATGTTTCCCAAATGCTCGGGTGAAACGCATTATGTTGATGCGGCATTTCAACAACCCTTTCTAACGCGTGTTATTGGCTTACTCGTGATCTTTACGGGCATTGTGTCTTGCGCAACGCTCGCCAATGGCTTCGTTGGCTATTTGCAGTCTTTTTATCCAATCGAAAGTTGGATTGCGATTTGTATCGTGGTGATAGGAATGAGTACGATCGCTTTTTACGGCATTGCTGAATCACTATGGGCCGCAACAATCGTCACCCTTATTGAGATATCAGGTTTGGCTTTAGTCGTTTTTTATGGCGGCAGTCAGGTCGAACTCACAACCACCTCACTCAACGAACTATTTGTTCCGACCTCGACACATGATTTTGGCTTAATTTTAGCCGGTGCTTTTCTAGCCTTTTATGCCTTCATTGGATTTGAAGACATGGTCAATATTGTTGAAGAGGTTAAAGAACCTGAACGCACGATGCCGCGTGCGATTATTCTCGCTTTGTTAATATCTTCGGTAATCTACATTGCTATCGCGGTCGTCGCCATACTAGCCATGCCAATGGCAGAATTAGCCGATTCAGAGGCTCCCTTAAGAGCACTGTTAGAACGTTATGACACTAATCTAGGAAAATGGATTTCAGTGATCAGTTTGTTTGCCATTATCAACGGGGTTCTCACCCAAATTATTATGGCATCGCGCGTGCTCTACGGCATGGCGAATCAACAACGTGTGCCGCAAGTATTTGGTCTTATTTCTGAGAAGACCAAAACACCTTGGTTCGCGACATTAGCCGTAACTGGGGTAGTTTTAATGTTTGCCCTCGCGCTACCGCTCGTCACACTTGCTTCTTACAGAAGCTTTATTGTGCTGTGTGTTTTTACTCTCGTGAACGCATCTTTGGTTGTACTCAGACGAAAGAAAATGACGGAAGACTTCACACTAAAAACACCAGCTTTCCCCTTGTTAGGAACCATTATCTGCGTCGTCTTGCTCATCTTTAAAATCGCATATTAACGCTAGTTTGACGCACGATACTTAGGTAAGCTGACGCAAAACAAATTCCTTAGCTGTCAGCCCTCCTATGAAATTAACCACTACCCTCACGTGCCGAGATCATACATCGTTATTGATCAGTGAATTTAGCCCTGAAAATCCCCCACTCGGCACCATCGTTATTGCAAGTGCCTTCGGTGTAAACCAAAGTTTTTATTGGCCAATGGCCGAGTTCTTTGTCAAACAAGGCTATAAAGCGCTTTGCTTTGATTATCGAGGAACGGGCGATAACGAATCGCTAACGCGAGAAGACTTTGAGCTGAGTGAATGGGGAACACAAGACATAGAAGGCGTGCTGCGTTATGCCATATCAAAGACCGATCAGGTGTATTTCATTGGCCATAGTATTGGCGGACAACTACTCGCCTTAGCCCCTTCGAGCGAGCAGCTTAAAAGTGCAGTATTTGTTGCCGCGAGCGCGCCCTACTGGAAGCGATGGCCACGCCTTGCGGATGGATTAAAAATTCGCGTCAATATTGGTTTTATCCTACCCATCGTAAGCAGAATTTATTCGCCATTCCCTGCTGACAAATTCGGGCTAGGCAATCAAAACGTGCCTTCAAAAGCCGCACAACAGTGGGCTAAATGGATGAGTAAACCAAACTATTTGCTGGATCCGAGTTTCGGGCTTGATTGCTCTCGTTTTTATTCAATGCAAATACCTATTTTGTCCTACGCATTCTCTGACGATGCGCTCGCGCCGAAAGAAAACATTAACCATCTTTTGCGTCAGTTCCACGAAGCTGATTGCAAACTAAAACTAGTTAAACCCAAAGATGTGGACGCGAAACACATCGGCCATACTGGAATGTTTAAAGCTAAATTTGAAAGCACCTTATGGAAAGAAACATTCGAGTTTCTGACAGCACACAACTAATACCCACTTCATTAAAAAATAAGAATAAGGCAACGATCATGAATCAGTATTTAAAGATGTTTGAACAAATGGGCGGAGAAGGCTTTTCAAAGGGCATTGCAACGGTTGCACCCTACTTCGAAAGCATCGACCCTTTGGTGACCGTATTACGCCCTGGCTATTGCGAAATGATCCTGAAGAACCAGAAGAAAGTGCAGAATCATCTTGGTTGTATACATGCCATCGCTATGTGCAATGCTGCAGAACTCGTTGGCGGAGTTACAACCGAAGTCTCAACACCAGAAGGTACACGCTGGATACCAGAAGGCATGAGCGTGAAATACCTCGTGAAGGCCAAAACCGACTTGATCGTAAAGTGTGAAGCTGACGATATTGATTTCACACAAGACGGAAAAATAGATGTGCCCGTCGCCGCCTATAACGACGAGGGCGTGAAGTGCTTTACAGCACTAATCACGATGAATGTGAAGCGTTAGTAGCGCAAAGACCACGACAAACCAAAGGTCCGCGCATCATTCAAGTTGAAATCATCACTGATTAAACCAACGTTCCACGCCTGCGACTGTAAATTGAGTTCTAGTGCCTGCGTTTTTAGATCAATGACAGTTTTAACACCGAGACTTTCAGTAACTTTATAGCCGAAACCCAAGGACGGGTAGGTATAATCATCATAGTGAAAAACACCTGCATAAACGTCCCAGAGTTCATCAAAACCGTATAAAAACTCTGAATCGTATCGAGGTTCGAGTTTTAAACGGTGATCACGATAGTCTTCAACGCCAGTCAAAATGGGTTTTACGTCAATCAACCCCTCAGGCGATATACTTAAACGGTTAGATGTCGCATTAGCGGCAGTATAGGGCGCCTCTTTTATAGTGATTTCATTGATCACATCTAGAAAAGATATTGATAGCGCGAGACTATCAGTTAGTTTTGATTGCACATGAAAATCAAGGGTGTAACCGTAGCCTTTAGGTCTACGAGCAATTCGATCAAGAAGCTTATCTTTGCTGTATACGTAGTCTAGAGCTATGTCGCCCACGTAATCATCATCAGTAACTTCAACACGGCCATCGATAAAGCCCTGCATATAGCTTGTGACTTGTAACCAGCTTGCGTCAGCACTGATCTTAATGTCGTTATTTACTTTATATTGATACCCTAACTTCAAGCCGGTGGAACGCATGTGTAAAACATCAAGATACAAGTCATAAGTCCGGTTCGTCTCGATAGGTTTGTCATTCTTTTCCCGAAAAACGAGCTCTGCAACGTCCTCAGTATAATTTAGCGTGTAGTCGTACCGAGCGACAGCCGCTAGTTTAAGCCCCTTATATACTCCACCGATTTCCCAAATATTGTGAGTAAAAGAATGCTCACCTCCATCGAAGTCCTCACCCTCAAACTCATCTAAAACAATCTGGGTAATCGATGACGTCTGACTGTGCCCGTAGAGATTTGCGTCAAAATAAAACTCAGTTTCGTTCGCTTGGAGTACGGAGCTAAACGAAATAATAAAAAAAGAAAAAGATATTAAATATCGAAACATCACTACAACTTAAAAAGAGGCCGAAGCCTCTTTAAAAAATGAATTAAAGGGATAATTAAGCGCTAGAACAGGGATTCGAGTTCTAACTTATCGGGATTACTCTCGTCTGCATAGATCAGCAAATCAACACCGTTGCGCTGTTCATACCAACCGTACA
>NZ_LWGF01000702.1:0-2366 GCF_001635355.1 Oleiphilus sp. HI0125 | reverse complement strand
ATCTGTAAGCGTGATCGTCCCGTCTTCGTTCATCTGGAAATTCTGATCCTGCGCGACCGGCAGATCATTCACTGGGTTCACTGTCAAATCGATATTAGCTGCGACTGTCGCTTCACCATCGAATACATCGAAACTAATATCGAGATCACCATTGAAGTTTGCAGCCGGTGTCAGCGTGAACGTCCCATCACCATTATCTGTAATCGTCAGTTCCGGATTGGCTGTCTGTAGATTCAATGCCGTGAGCGTATCACCATCCACATCGGACGAATTTGCCAGCAACAATTGCTGCGTTACAAGAAGCGAGTCATCTTCCTGCATAGTAAGTTCAATAGCACTACCGACCTCTGGGTCATCATTGACGCTAGTAACATCCATTTGAAATGTTTCAGATACGGTTTTCGTATCGAAGTCTTCACCCTCAGCTGCAATTTGGTCAGTCGCTTCCTCAACAATCACATCAAAACTTTCAGTCGTGGTCTCAGTATCTGGATCGTTGTCGCTAAGAGCTTCTTCGAGCTGCGTCGCCGCGTCGTCTGCACTTATGTTGCCATCGAGTAAATCCTGAGCAATGCCTTGCGCGGCTTGAGCAAAATCTGGATTCTGAAGCGCAGCGGCGATGTCGTTCCCACCAACACTTTGAATACCAACGGCCTGAAGCGCGTTGGCAATTGCCTCTTCGCTTAAACCGGCTGCGTCCTCACCATCAGAAGGCTCGTCTGACTCCAGTTGAGAATCGACAATATTTGATTGCGCGTCGCTTGATTGAACCGCATCTGGTGATGACTCTTCTTCTCCACCAGAGGCGCCACCTTCGTCTGCACTCTCGCCCTCAGCGTTCGACCCACTAAGATCTTGTTCCGCTTCGGATATCTGACCATCTAAGGTATCAGCACCAGTTGCTGCAGTATTAGTAGTTGTTGACTGCTGGTTATTACTACCCGAAGACCCACTCTCGCTGTTCGACTCAGGGGTGACACTGTTCTCGACTGCATCGTTTAATGGGTTGTTTTCGTCATTAGGGATATCAGACATTGCGCTCTTCTCCAAACATTCAGATCACAACTCGAATTAGAGTTGTATTCAACGACAAACTTTAAAGCTTTGCTTTTTTAAAATAGTTTTTCATGAAAGTAGTATTGATACGCGCGGTCTCAAGGAGGCGGCAAATAACCGTGATGAATATCACAGTAGAAACAAGAAAAGATAAAATCTATTCGCAATAAAGCATTGAAATTATTAGACAAATTCAAATTATTTAATTTGCTCAAGATTTGTGTGTTTTTGTAACACTTCTCGTTAGTTTTGTTGTTTGGGAAGGTTTTAAAAACAAGGTTAAAAGTTCATCAGTAAACGTCTGATGAAGGAGATAAATATAGAAGCTAATTCTATTAAATCTTTTCGAAANGAATGCAATCAAAAATGGATTTTATAGGCATAGAAAAACAGCTCCCGAAGGAGCTGCTTTAAGGGGGCAAACTTATTGCCGACTAAACACCGATTGCACCACCGTCTGTTTTACGGAATACAACTGTCGCTGCGCGAGGTCGAATGCTCGTACCTGATGGCGTTTCAGTTGTTGCATCAACCGCATATGGCCAGTTGCCTGGGTGCTGAATATTCGCAAAGAAACTTGAATTATCACTCGCAATCGCAAGCCCTGTCACTTCACAACCATTCGGACCAACAAAGAAACGACGTAATGCATCTTGATTCTCTGCCGAAATCACCTGCTGTTCACCATCAACACGTAACTTAGATGGAATAACAGCGAGCATTTGGTCGTTGGTATAGTTTTCAACTTCGTCTGCACCATTATCGGTTTGAATCCACATAATGCCGCGGTTATCAAACAACAGGCCGTCAGGGCTTGCGAACTGATTCATCTCAGTCAGACCAGAATTATTGTAGCTCGCTGCATCAACGCCCGAAGATGGTGCACCAAATACAAAGATATCCCATTCAAATGCAGTTGGTTCTGTACTCTCATCCCAACGAAGAATATGGCCATACTTATTGTCTATACGCGGATTAGCTGGGTTTGTCCCTGTTGTCGCATCACGGCGCGTATTGTTAGTGAGAGTGAGATAAACACTACCTGTGATTGGATCGACTGCACACCATTCTGGACGGTCCATTGGGGTTGCGCCTACGGCATCCGCTGCTCCTGGAGTGTTAAGAATCAATTCACCAAGAGAAGAGAACATATCGCCTAAGGTTGAGCCAGCCGTTAGGCTGTTATCTGCAACATAGTTGTCTGATAACGCCGTGCTCAATACTAGAGGGATCCACTCACCAGTGTTGTCGTCATTAAAGCGCATAACATACAGCGTGCCCTCATCCATGTACTTCGCACCTGTGGCTAA
>NZ_LWGF01000701.1:0-1510 GCF_001635355.1 Oleiphilus sp. HI0125 | reverse complement strand
ACTCAGCGTATCGCCATCAACATCCGACGCTCCCGTTAACAGATCCCCATCTGTAAGCGTGATCGTCCCGTCTTCGTTCATCTGGAAATTCTGATCCTGCGCGACCGGCAGATCATTCACGCCGGTTACAGTTACGTCGACAAGAGCCGGGGTTACACCGCCATTACCATCCTCCACTGTGTAGCTGATAGAAAAATCACCATTAAAATCAGCAGCAGGTACGATAGTATAAGTTCCATCATCATTATCTATTACAATTCCATTTGTAATCTCAATATTACTAACTGATAAAGCATCATTATTATTTGCTTGACCATCATATGATGATTCGTCGTCACCCTGTTGATTATCGTGTTGGCTATCATCGTCAGTTAAACCATTAATCACATCAGAAATCGAAACACCATATTGATCCTCAGTGACAGTATCCGAATCAGGCATAGTAACGCTGCTTTGATTAGATACAACTTGAGAGGGAATAATTACTCCATCAACAATATCAAACACATGCCAATACTCACCGGTCGTACTATCCGGAAGATCAGGCGTGAATGTTGATATTAAAGAGTTACCAACAAACACCTGAACCTGAACATTGTCAACGCCGTCAATATCCCATGCACCTGTGCTGTAGTTGTGCACAGAGTAATGCATGTTGGCCTCAGCATAATTTGGAACAGTAATAGTTTCTGGGCCGTAGCCATTAGTGTCATCAACATCTTGTTGAATTGTCGCATCGCCCAACTCGTAACTCATATCCTGATAGTAGATATGGTCGAGCTCTGCGCCAGAATCAGGATCATATAACCAAAGATGGTTATCTAGATCTCGCATACCGGACTCGCCACCCCAGGTCAAGACAATACGCATATCAGCAGCGTCCATCACACTGGACAACGAGATCGTGCCGGCGTTAATCGTTTCACCTTCTAACACACTAAAACTGTTGGTGATCGCACCATCTTGCGTAATTGTTAAAGTACCGTCGCCGGCCACTTGTCCAGTGACGGAATAGTTCCCTGAGTTCTCAGTTTGCACGGTTGTCGCATTACCGACTGCATCTGACAGAGTTACGTCTGCACCAAAAACTGGGCTACCAGTTTCAGCATCGAGGACCGTACCAGTAATCGTAGTCTCACTGCCTTGATCACCAATAACGGCTGTAAGATCGTCGCCATCCACATCCGACGCAAATTGCAACAATTCCGCTTGCGTCAGTGTATACGTGCCGTCCTCTTCTATTGTTACTGATATATTAGCGCTTACAACAGGCGCATCATTCACTGGGTTCACTGTCAAATCGATATTGGCTGCGACTGTCGCTTCACCATCGAATACATCGAAACTAATATCGAGATCACCATTGAAGTTTGCAGCCGGTGTCAGCGTGAACGTCCCATCACCATTATCTGTAATCGTCAGTTCCGGATTGGCTGTCTGTAGATTCAACGCCGTGAGCGTATCACCATCCACATCACTCGCTTGCGCCAAGAGCTGTTCTTGGCTCAGT
>NZ_LWGF01000700.1:0-1366 GCF_001635355.1 Oleiphilus sp. HI0125 | reverse complement strand
CTAAGCTGCTCTCCTAACGCTAAGTAGCTGCGCGTTTTTATTTGTTTTTGCCTTATTCTAAATTCTTTATTGACCCAGCTTGGGTATGTCTTACTCGAACTTTTAAAGTTTTCGTATATCTAACCTCTTCTTTCAAGGCTTTGTGTCTAATCTACGCATCTTCATAACGCGTAAGACATTTTGTCTTAGGTCTAAGTTGAATAAGGTAAATCAAGAGGTTTCGATGCGAAGTATATTCACTGTATTGGTGTTAATTCTTGGTCTAGTGCTTACGGGGTGTAGCACCGGTAGTTGGCGAGACGCGAGCCGAGATTCTGCGAATTTATCTCCACTCCCCGGTGATTATTCTGATGCCATCGTGCAAGTTTACGCTGCAGATGCTTGGGGATGGCGAGGGATATTTGCAGTGCATACATGGATATCTGTTAAACCAAGCAATGCAGATCAATACACTGTCCTTGAAGTGATTGGCTGGCGCGCTCGATGGGGTGTGCCGGTTCTTCGCATAGAGAAAGACTTGCCTGATCGCTATTGGTTTGGGGCAAAGCCAGAGTTGGTATACGAAAAGCGTGGTGAGGGCGCTGATCAGCTCATCGAAGATATTCTTCGCGTTTCACGTGATTACCCTTGGGCAAATGAATATACCGTGTTCCCAGGTCCCAATAGCAATACCTATCCTGCATGGGTTGCTAGTCAAATCGAAGGTTTCGAATTAGATATGCCATTTAGAGCGATTGGCAGTGGCTGGGAGCCTTAACATCGATTTCTATGTGATTACGCGACTAGCTTAGAGCAAAATCCACCGCTGTTTCTGCATGAATAGCGGTGGTGTCAAAAAGCGTCACTTCCGTATCCTCTTGCTTCACCAACAATCCAATTTCTGTGCAACCTAAAATTACAGCCTGAGCACCTTGGGCCTGTAGTTTCTTTATGATATCTAAGTAACGCTCTTTGGATGACTCAAGCAGTTGGCCTTTGCAGAGTTCTTCGTAGATGATTCGGTGCACTTCAGCACGATCTTCCTCGTTAGGCGTAAGGACATCTAGCGAGAATTCGTCTTGTAATCGTCCTTTGTAGAAGTCTTGTTCCATGGTGAATGCGGTGCCAAGCAGACCTACTTTAATAATATTTGCGTTTAGAAGTGTTTGGCCTGTGGCATCAGCGATGTGTAGTAGTGGTAGGTTGATTTTTTCTTCGATAGTTGGAGCGACTTTATGCATAGTGTTGGTGCAGATCAGCAGACAGTCGGCGCCAGCGGATTGGACATTTAATGAGGCTGATAACAGGATTTGCGCGCAGCTCTCCCAATCGTTTTGATGTTGTAAGTGCTCGATCTCTGCGAAGTCTACGCTCACCAAAACTATTT
>NZ_LWGF01000699.1:0-1747 GCF_001635355.1 Oleiphilus sp. HI0125 | reverse complement strand
AATAAGCTTTATATCAGACAAACCATGCTCTGCCGCAACAAGCGCTGACAAGGGTTCGTATCGCACATCACCTTGAGACAAATGGACGTCATTCTCGTCGATATAAGGTGGATTGCTCACGATCAAATCAAACTGAGCATCTTTATCGATCGGGTCAAACCATGAGCCTTGAACAAAATCGACGTTTCGAATTTGGTTTTTAGCTGCATTTGAGCGCGCTAAAAGAACCGCATCCGACTGTAGATCTGAACCTAGCACAGTCCAATTTCGCTGTTCACTTGCTAGAGCTAGTGCTATGGCGCCCGTACCCGTCCCTAGATCAAGTACACTCGCTGCCTCAACATCAGCAAATAAGTCTAACGCCGCTTCAACCAAGCATTCGGTATCAGGACGAGGAATGAGAGTACTTTCATTAACAATAAGATCGAGCGTCCAGAAACCTCGACTACCCGTCAGGTGTGCGACAGGCCGCCCCTTAAGACGCTCTTGCAATAAATGACGGTAGGTTTGAGATTGCTCTACGCTGAGGGACTTTTCGGGCCAAGTACGAAAATAACTTGGCTCTACCTGCAAGACATGCGCTAACAACAATTGGACATCAAGTTCAGGTGTTTCGCTTTGAATATCGGCACTCATTGCGAGTGCCTGCTCTATTGTTATCTGAGCACTCATTTATGCGTCATTCATGCTCGCAAGAAGCTCGGCTTGATGCTCATGCAACAAAGGATCGATCACAGTCCCGAGATCACCTTCCATCACCTCAGCAAGCTTATACAAGGTAAGATTGATGCGATGATCCGTGACACGCCCTTGCGGATAGTTATATGTTCGGATTCGCTCTGAACGATCTCCACTGCCTACCAAACTCTTGCGCTGAGACGATTGCTCAGCTGCAGCCGCCTCTTGTTCTGCACTCAATAACTTAGACGCAAGCAAGGTCATCGCCTTAGCTTTGTTTTTGTGCTGGGAACGTTCGTCCTGACACTCAACAACTACGCCTGTTGGCAAGTGAGTAATACGAATTGCAGAGTCAGTTTTGTTGACGTGCTGACCACCCGCACCCGATGCACGGAAAGTATCAATTCGAAGATCAGCCTTATTAATCTCAACATCATCAACAGATTCGATTTCAGGCATAACCGCAACCGTACATGCTGACGTATGAATACGACCTTGCGATTCAGTTTCAGGAACGCGCTGCACACGGTGCGCACCGGATTCAAACTTCAACGCGCCATAGACACCATCACCAATCACACGCGTAATGATTTCTTTGTAACCACCATGTTCACCAAGGCTTTCACTTACAACTTCAATCTTCCAACGCTTTTGCTCCGCATAACGAGAGTACATGCGAAACAAGTCACCTGAGAAAATCGCAGCTTCGTCACCGCCTGTACCGGCACGAATTTCCAAAAACACGTTATTGCCATCATTCGGGTCTTTCGGCAACAAGAGCATTTGTAACTCATCCGATAAGACCTCCATATTTTTCTCAGCTTCGCCTAACTCTTCTTGCGCCATTTCTCGCATCTCGGCATCACCGTCTTCCATCAACAATTTCGCCTCTTCAATGTCATCTTTCGCTTGGTTAAAGCGAGCAAAACACTGCACGACAGGCTCGATTTCTGAATATTCTTTGGAGTAGGCACGGAATTTATCTTGATCAGAAATCACTTCTGGGTCGCTCAACAACGCGCCCAACTCTTCATATCGCTCCGTAATTTCTTCAAGACGGAGTAGCAAA
>NZ_LWGF01000698.1:0-797 GCF_001635355.1 Oleiphilus sp. HI0125 | reverse complement strand
TATAGCTTGAAGAATAATCACGGGCAGTAGTTATGCGTGATATTTTTGAGTGAGGCAAATTAGGTTGAAGCGCCTAGGGAAAACTCGTATCGTTCCGGCCATCAGTGCAAACATACCTTTATTTGTTAAGCGTATGTGATTTGCACAGTTCAGACGACTTTACACGAGAAAACATCATGAACAGAAAGCTACAACAAATAGGCGAGTTAGTATTTAAACAAGTAGATAACTTAGGCTTTCAGCTTGATAGCATGGGAGTTGAAAATCAGATCAATCGACATACACTGATTGCTGCGATTTTTGCAGGACAAAAACGTGTTGAAGGCGAAGTAGATAGCTTAAAAGCACGCGCGGAAAGCACGAAAGCAAACGTTGAAGAGACATTTTCTGCTGCTGAAAAGCTAGCAAAAAGTGGCTTCGAATTAGTTACCTTTCCCGCGACTTACGCGTTTAAGCGAGTAAAACGCGCGGCATAATTAGCATTTTTCAAATGTTTAAGCAGGTGTAGAAACTTCTATTCCTGCTTGTTCATTTTTAATCTCATTCCCTTCTACGATATCAATTTCAGGCAACTCAAGGGTCACAATCAAACCTGGTTCATTATCGCTAAGTTTAATTTCTCCTTGATGCAGTTCGACAACCGCTTGTACAAGACTCAAGCCTAAGCCATTCCCCGGTTGAGAGCGGCTTTTAGCAACACGATAAAAGCGATCAAAGACTTTGGATCGTTCTTCTTCAGGAATACCAATACCAGAATCTGCAATAGACAACCTTACTAGCTTATCGTGGAGATCGAG
>NZ_LWGF01000697.1:0-928 GCF_001635355.1 Oleiphilus sp. HI0125 | reverse complement strand
ATTATCAAACGCTTCTCTACCAGTTGTTGCGCGCTCATTGGCTGACGCGACCAACGCCCCCCATTTACGTGAATCATGCTTGACCCAATAATCAAAGCCCCACTCTTCACGAGATAATCCAGGGGCACAATCCATCGCCATCAAAGCAGCCTCGATACAGAATGTTCCCGAACCGCACATGGGATCCAAAAACGAAGCATTATCTGAGCAGACATCTCCCCAACCTGTTTGCACCAGTAATGCAGCCGCAACATTCTCGCGTAATGGCGCAGCGCCCTTGTCTATTCGATATCCACGCTTATGGAGACTTTCCCCCGACAAATCCAAGCTGATGCTGAGCACACCTTTACTTAACTTAGCAGCCACCCTAATTTGAGGATTATCTTTATCGACATTTGGCCGCTCTCCAACAACATCACGAAAATAATCAACAATAGCGTCCTTGACCTTGAGAGCGCCAAAGGCGGAATTTGTTATGTGCTTATTCGTGCCTGAGAAGTTAACAGAAAATGTATTATCGACCCCAAAATGAGATTGCCACGGAATACGCGCAGCGTGACTATATACATCTTCTGCTTTATCGATTTTTCCGCTTGCCAGCTCAACAAACACCCTGTTCGCTATGCGAGACCAAAGCAATATTGTGTAGACCTGATCTAGCTCCGCGCTTAGCTCGACACCTGCAGAGACCGGCTTGCACGACATCAAACCTAAGGTGTTTAGCTCCTTTTCCAGAAGATACTGCATACCCCTAGGGCAAGAAACAAAGACATTCATAATACAATCCCAACACAAACAAACGTTTAAGGGTAAACCCGCAACATTTTGAAAACTTTCAAAGCAAGCTCATACAAAGGTAAAAACTGACTTATACCAACTAATAATATTTAGTTACTTTAATAGCTAAAAACATTTCTATACTTTTGAA
>NZ_LWGF01000696.1:0-2204 GCF_001635355.1 Oleiphilus sp. HI0125 | reverse complement strand
GAATGGTGACAGTTTGGTCTGTACCTGCGGCCAAGTGTTGATAGGCGCTGTGACTGGGATCAAAGGTGTACGACCCGTCGGCATTTAGCGTAAAACCGTCTATGGTCGGTGCGGTGTAGGTGGCCGTTTCATGGGCATCGGCATCAGTTGAGGTAATGTTGCCAGAGATCGCACTGCCATCTTCAGTCGCACTCTGTGTTTGAATATGGTTGAGCACCGGATTGTCGTTGGTGCCTGTCAGCGTGATTACCAAATTCTGGGTGTCGGTTCCACCACTGCCATCTGTCACAGTAATTGGGATGGTGATGGTTTGCGTGTCGTCTTTTGCTAAACCATTGTAAGCCGCATTGCTTGGATCAAAGGTATAACTTCCATCCGTATTTAAGGTAAAGCCGGCTACATTGGCAGTAGTTGTGTAGGCCGCAGTGTCAGCCGAATCGACATCCGTTGAGGTAATGGAGCCCTGAGTCATCGTTGCGTTGCCCTCAGTGGCAGTGCGCGCCGTAATGGTATTGATCACAGGGTCATCATTGGTACCGCTAATGGTCACAACGATGTTATGTGTCGTACCGTCTGCGCTTTGTACTTGAATAGTGTCAGTCAGGCTATTAGTCGTGCCAGAACTACTTGTACCAAGGGCTTGTACATCCGCATTGTTGTTATCGAGGTCATACGTCCAGCTGCCGTTAGAGCTTAAATGCAACACACCATGTGCGGTCGTAATATCACCATCCTGAAAGTGAGCTTGTCCGTCATCTTTATCAGTGATGCTCAAGCTGCCTGTTGCTTGCAGCGTTGTTTCTTCGGTAACAGAGCCTGAGTCTGTGCCACCAATGACTGCGGCATCCGCGGTTCCATGAACTGTGATAACGAGATTCTGCGTGTCAGAATCACCGTCTTGGTCAGTCACCGTAATAGGGATAGTGACGGTTTGATCTGTTCCTGCGGCCAAGTGTTGATAGGCGCTGTGACTGGGATCAAAGGTGTACGACCCATCGGAATTTAGCGTAAAACCGTCTATGGTCGGTGCGGTGTAGTTGGCCGTTTCATGGGCATCGGCATCAGTTGAGGTAATGTTGCCAGAGATGACACTGCCATCTTCGGTCGCACTCTGGGCTTGGATCTGATCCAGGACAGGCGCATCGTTAGTCCCGGTTAAGGTGATGACAAGATTTTTCGTGTCACTAGCTCCAGCCAAATCTGTAAGAGTTACCGGAATTGTAATTGTTTGCACATCGCCTTGGGCTAAATGATTGTAGCTGCTGTGACTGGGATCAAAACTATATTTCCCATTCTGCTGGAGTACAAAACCGTCGACACTCGGGGAAGAAAAGCTAACTCGGTCGTGGTTATCTATTTCATGGACAAAGATTGTTCCTGTTGTTAGCGTCGTATCGCCTTCATGTGCTGCTTGAGCTGTAATAGAGGTGATCTCCGGCGCATCGTTAGTGCCCGTTACGTTGATCGTTATCGTTTGCTGTACCGGTGTGCCGCTGCTGTCTGTGGCCGTGACAGTAAAGTGCTCTGTCACCTGTTGATTGGCATCTAGGATATCTGTCGCATTGCTTGTATTGTCCAGTTGATAATGCCACTGCCCCTGTTGATCAATACTCAACTGACCATAGTGGCCCTGCCCATGAACCACTTGCCAGCTGAGGGTATCGCCCGTGTCTAGATCGGTTACGTTTAACGTTCCAGTGGCATCGGCATTGCCGCTGGTTCCATCGCCCGCTTCTATTACAGCACCGGTGCTAGTCCCCGCAATTACCGGCAAGTCATTGCTGCCGATCAAGGTAATATTAAGTTGATGTGCAGTGCCGTCTGCCGTGTGAACGGTTAATAATTCATGCTCTACTTGTCCTGCTAATAGCGATTGAGACTTAGCTCCGTCAAGTGTGTAAGACCAGTTACCACTTACGTCGACATGCGCAGTACCAAATGTGCCCACAATCGTTTCTGGTTTAAAGCTAGACTCGCCATCATCTTTATCAACGATATGTAATTGGCCGGTTGTTAATTGACCACTATCTTCAACCACTTGTCCTGTCGACACGCCACTAATCGTCGCCGCATCATTCGTGCCGGTAATCGTGATGCTTGACGTCTGTGCAGTAGCCCCACCACGCGAATCGTTCACCTGATAACTGATTATTAGTGTCGTGCTCGCACCTGCCGCTAAGTGTTGAAACGTCGCACTGCCCGGG
>NZ_LWGF01000695.1:0-1113 GCF_001635355.1 Oleiphilus sp. HI0125 | reverse complement strand
TTTTTGCCATTCTATTACTTCCTATTTTAGATTCTTAATTATCTAGTTTTTCTATCCCAAGGTGCAAACTTAATCGCGTGTTCGACCTTTCGGATTGCAGCTCGGATCTGCTCTTGATGTTTGATCTGCACGATGTGGTTGTTCATTACTTCACCTCTGCTTTGATATAAAGCCCCTGATATCTGTCGCCAAATCTATCTTTCATGGACTGATTAAACTCGGCTCGGTCTTTGTTAGCAGTGTCAATTACGTCAATCGGGTGTCCATCGACCATCACCTTATATGCGGTGGTCATTGCGTTACTACTTTGGACTTTGTTGTTTTTCGGGGTAATTGAGGTTGTAGGCCCCGTTATTACTGGCTTTTCAGCGATTACCTCTCCATTTTCGTTGGGGTAATCGGGGTAATTGGTAGCCTGCGCTTGTCGTAATGCTTATGCTAAATATTCGGCGGCGTTCATGCTTCCCCTTTATCAATGCTTGCGATGTGATATAGGCGTTTTGTCGATCCTTGAATTGTTGTTGCCTTTGAGCTCTTGCCAATGTCGTGCACTGCAATCAAATTAGTATCATTCAATGCTTTGATGATGCGGTTGATATTAGTGCAGTTGGCTGCGCGTTTAAGTCCCTCGCTCGTAAAGATCCAGATACGTTGTCCGTTTTCATCTCTCCACCAGCCTGCTCGATCCCGGATAGGGTAGTCATGCGAACTGTCATCAATGTTTGAAAACATGGTATCTCCATTGCGACTTATAAAATCTGCAATCTGCTCGATGATCGCGCTAGTTTCTGCGTTTTTGTTTTGCCGATGTTGTCGCCAATGATTAAACAACTCGATCATGGTTGCGGTAGGCTCGCCCATCTTTAGCGGTAGCAATTCATACTTGGCGGCAAGTTCTAATGCTGTGGCAACAATAGCGAATCGCTCTGCTGCTCGTTGTTCCTGTCCTCCATCAGGGGTCATTGAATCGCGTATAAGGTTTACTGAGGTGCTAAGATCGCTTAGGTCATCAGATATCAGTGCAGAAATAAAAGCAGGCCCTAACGTGCCGTAGTGAGCTCTGCACGCGTTCTTGATCGCATCTGATAGTTTTGCTCCGTCCTCCATCTGGTG
>NZ_LWGF01000694.1:0-1971 GCF_001635355.1 Oleiphilus sp. HI0125 | reverse complement strand
TCTTCCATTGCAACAACGTGCGCCATGTAACCCAGACCGCTGCCACCAAATTCCTCTGGTATGGTCATTCCTAATAAACCAAGTTCACCAAACTTGGGCCACATTTCGTTTGGTAATTCGTTTTCTGAATCAACAAGGCTGGCGATAGGGCTGATTTTATCGCGAGTAAACGCCGCAACTTGGTCGCGTAGCATGTCGCAGGTTTCGCCAAGGTTGAAATTAAGTTGTTGCATTGATGCAATGCCCATGAGTGACTCCTGTAATGCTTTGATCCTCAGGCAACAACGCCTGAAAAGTAATTTTATTTATTTGCTTAAAGCGTTTAGTGCTTCTTGGCAGCGCTCTTCGGCGCCATTTAATTCGTTTTCCATTGCTTGGATATCTAAAAGCTGTTGCGCCAATATGTTTTTTCTCTCGCGTATTTTTTCGAGTAGCTTGATTAACTGTGCTTCGTTATTGCCGCGAGGTTTATACATATCGATCAGCTCTTTTGATTCGGCGAGCGAAAGACCTAAGCGTTTACCGCGTAAAATGAGCTTTAGACGAACCCGGTCAGCTTCTGCGTATATACGCGTTTGACCATCACGTTTTGGACTTAATAGCCCTTCAGATTCATAGAATCGCATTGTGCGTGTAGTGATATCGAACTCGTGCGATAACTCTGAAATTGAATAGCTAGGCATGTAGCGCTCATTTGTATAACTAAGAAAGGATAAGAGGGTATAGTTACGTTGACGTAAACGTCAAGCTGTAATTTACTTATTTGATTCTCTTCGCAGCATGAGAATGCCTTGACGGCGAAGCATGTCGGACCAATTATCCATAATACTTGGATCACCGACACGTTTCGCATTACTACGACTAAAGCGGTTTAACCAGACGCCAAGCCCATTGAAACCATAAACGGGTTCTAAATCCGTGCGCTGAGAGGCCGGTAAGATATTCTTATTGATGTTGTCGAGTATGAGTGGCTCTGAGTTTGGTGTTGGGTAGTAGGCCAATACCATGTGCGCTTGATTAAGCTCTAGAGCCTTTACATAAGAGATTTGAAGTTTGCTTTCGTCAACACCAGCGAATAGCAAAGTAAAGAACTTAGCGATCGCGTAGTCTTCACAGTCTCCGGCATTTTTAGCTAGTAACTCTACAGGGGTCGCCCAGTAGTCGGTGTCTCCCCATAGTTCGATATCGTCTACAAACGCCGCTTGGTTGAAGAAATCGTTAACTTGTTTTAGCTGTGATAGCTCGACATCTTGTGTGTACGACTGTTTAAGGTCCCAAGCCATACTTTGCCAATCGACAAGGCGTTGTGCGGCATCACTGCCAAATCGTTGCTCTACGACCTCTAACAATTGATTTTTAAATTCCACAGCAAACGACGTCATTGCAGGTGTGATGAGCATTGCGGCTAACGCAATGTAGAGGTATTGCGTTAAAGAATTAAAGCGAAATGCCATCATGGCTGTTTTAGTTTGGCCCTTAGTGCGGATAGCTTGTCTTTAATACTTTTTTTGTCAGCGGCAGAGAGGTTGTTTCTCATCGTGTTGATGTTGGTTACGTCTACTGGTGGAGTTGTGATTGTGGGTATTGGTTCCGGCTCAGGAGTTGTACTGGCAACGAAGTTGCTGGAGCTCAGCTTAGGAAATTCGAGCGTTTCGAGTGAACCTGCGCGATCAAGCACAATTCGGTCTCTGTATACGGCATGCAAAGTCGCATTGCCTGGAAGTTGATCACCAATTGCGTAATTCAAAGTTGTGCGATCTGGCCCTTCGACAAGTGCTTTGGCTCGCTTAGGATCGTTGCTTGCTGACACCCCTGTTAAAGTTAAACGAAGACGGGTTTTTGGAAGATTTTCTTGTTTTGTTATTTGGGTTGCAGGCGCAGAAAAGTCCCCAAAAAGCTCAAATTTTGCGATATTTCTTTTGGGTGTTCGCTCTGGTGTGATCGCTTGTTTTGGAATGTTTGAAGCCTGCT
>NZ_LWGF01000693.1:0-1755 GCF_001635355.1 Oleiphilus sp. HI0125 | reverse complement strand
TGCTTCTTTGCCTTCAGGACTCTTCTGCATTTCTTCAGTAAATGACCCTTCAAGCTTCACATACTCCGGAGTAAGGTGTTTGAGAAGATTGAATGGATTGATCGCACGACCAAATTGATTCACGGATAAATTGCAATGTAAGGTGTTTAATCCTTTTTCGAACTCTTTTGCTTGTTTTAGATAAGTAATCGCATTGTTTTCCGAGATTTGGAAAATCAAAGAGTCGCCGGGTAAGCGCGCTGCTTTTAATGCCACATTTAACCAAGAGATGAAGTTAGGATCTTGCAAGGACTCGGCCGTTAAATTGATGAATAGGCGCGTATCATGCCCCTGAGATCTGTGCTCACTAAGTTGCTTGATGGTTTGTAGGATGACCCATTTGTCGATCTTGCCAGCAACCTCTGATGGACCATTAGGTGGTAGGAATTCGTAAGGTGAAACTTCCTGGCCTTTATCATCAATCATGCGCACAAACGCTTCGTAGTGCTCGTGCGTTCCGCCGCGAAGGCTTTGAATTGGTTGGAAGAGCAGTATGAATTTGTCTTCGTCTAGCGCTTTCTCAATGTAGCTGCCAGCGGTGTCGTGATTACCTAGAGGGTTTTCTACTTTAGGTTCAAATAACAATACACCGTTACCATTGGCTTTGCCTTCAAGCTTTCTAACGCCTTCTGACGCGGTTTGCGCACGTCCCAAGATGTCTTTAATGTTTGGAGCGTTGGCATTAATGATTGTTACACCAATACTCAATGTGACTTGAACAGTTTTGCCTTCTACGTCGAACAAATGATCTTCGACTTCTTTGCAAAGACTATTTGCGACATCCATTGCTTGTGCGTCGTTGGTGTCATTGATGATCATGCCGAACACGTCATCGCTTAAACGGGCAAGGGTGACTTTGTCGCTCTTCTTGGTTTCAAGAATCTGGGCTAAGTCTCGTAATACAAAGTCGGCGTCACCGATACCTAAATTCGCTTTGACACTGTGGAAGTGGTCAATCGCTAAATAGTAAACAGCAGCTTTACTGTCGTCGCTGAGGGCGCCTTCTTTGCTTTCATGAAGAGCATCCATGAAGTATGAGCGGTTATACAGACCTGTTAGTAAGTCTATCTGGCTCATTTCTTTCAGTTTTGCTTCGAGTTCAGCGGAGTTTTCTTCAGGACGCAAAATGATTTGAAGGCAGCTTTCGCCGTCATAGCTCGCATGCGAGAAGCTAGCAAGAACAGGGATTTCTGTTCCATCTTCTCTGATTGATGTGAGTGAAACGTTTTCGACAGGTTTAGCGTCACTATTGCTATTTAAAAAGTCTTTACCGATCTCTTTGAATTTTTCTTGCGAATCGCCGCTGAGGGTGTCCATCACTGGGATGCAGATCATTTCGTCAATATCGTCGTAGTCCAAAAACTCAAGATACGAGCTATTGGCATAGATATGCATTCCGTCGTTGATATATGCAATTGCGTCTTTAGAGCTATCGAGCAGTAATTCACAACGATGTTCGACATCGCGAATTTCAACTTCAAGGTGATGCAGTTTTTGTATTGCGCGAACGTGTGATAACTCACGTTTGACCACTTCAACGAAGTGTTTTTCTTGAGTGCTTGATACGACATCATGCGCACCACTCTTTAGATGCGCACTGACCTTTTCTTCGTCATATTCTTCAGAAATAATAATTAGAGGGATATATAAGTCTTTTTTTGATATCTGAATGCAAGCTTGGCTTAGATCGAAGTCTGCCGCTGATTCTCTTGCAAC
>NZ_LWGF01000692.1:0-11449 GCF_001635355.1 Oleiphilus sp. HI0125 | reverse complement strand
AGAACGGCCGACTAGCTGAAAGTTTTCATCATAAAGTTCAAGGTCTGCATCAGAAAGGCTGTCCTTGTAGCCTATTGATTTCAGACTAATTAATTGATCCTTTTCTAAACTAACTTTTAAAAAATCTATTCGATCAGGGAAGTTTGAGTAATTACCGTTGGGCGCGTCAAAAGAGCTGCGTGATACGAAGCCTTGAAAGGGTAAATCACTACTAATTTCTTGCGCTCTTTCAAAGAAATTATTGTTTGCTGTGTCGGTGTTTATGTCGTTAATATCAGCGTCAGTTTGAAAAGCGGTTTGTAGATAAATCGTGCCGCGTACAGAAGCAAGTTGCTCACAGCTAAGGCGTATGTCGAGAGGTGCTGAGCCGACAGTTGCTGGGCCGTTATTGAATAATTGACACTCGGTATCGAACGGGAAAGGTTCTTCAATGTTGACGACGAAGGTGTCGCCATCACTTACTAAATATTCAAATGCAAATTGCCCATTACGAGAGATGACCGTTTCTTCTGTTGGTGTGCCATTCACATAGAGGCTAAGAGCAACGTCTTCTCGTATTCCTTCTGAAGTCACCGTGATGCGTTGATCAGCGTCAGATCCGACGATGTTTGAGCTAGAAGAGCCGCCGCCACAAGCGGTCAAACCGAGAGAAAACAGAACGAATAGAAGAGTCTTTTTATCCATTTTTATACAACTTAACGGCCTTGTATCGCTTCGACTAAAAGCGAGAGATTTTTATTGTTACTTTGTGTTAACAGAGTAAATTTCTCATTTAGTGAAGTCAACGAATCGAGGCTGTTCCATGCGACTAAGGCTTAAGGCTGTCGACTGGTTCTTGTTGTTCGCGATAAGTTTGTCCAGAAAATTGGTCGAGTGTATAGCCGTAAGTGTAAATATTGGTTTTTGAAATAGGCATGCGAAGCATCGGTACACCGGCTTGTGCAAGTTCAACGCTGTAGATGTTGTAAGGGCCGGGTTCTCCAGCGTCACGGATCATCAAACCAAAATATTCTAAGGGTATCCAATGTCTGCCCGGCTTTAAGGTCTCAGAAAATTGGCTGCTACCAATCGGGTCATTGGTGTTGCTATAGAGTGCGGCTCGAACGTAGTAGCGCGCATTTTCTTCAACGTTTACTTCTAATTCGACTAATAAACTGCCTGTATCAGTAATTCGGTCGCGGTGCTCACCGGTCAGGCTGATGACGGGTGGAGAGATTACGAAACTCACCGATTCTGAGAGTTGGTCAATGTCACTCACGATAATGGCTTTGTATATCCCTGAAGGCCATAAGCTCGTTTGCTCCTCTGAAATAGTGAGGTAATACGTACCGTCTTGTTGGCGTGCCTGAAGATTTTCGATGAGAATGCTTTGCTGTTCACTAAAGTACACTTGCGCCATGATTTTGCTGCTCAAGCCTTGTAGCTCAACACTATCGATGCGTGAGAACAATGTCAGCGCTTGACCTTGATTGATGTATTTTTTATCGGTCCATGCAGTGATGGATGTGCGCATGTCTTCGCTTTCTGTCGTGCGTTGATGCGTTTCGTAAGTCATGGTCACTGGGTCGCGTTCCAATCGATCAACACGAACATTGCTGCTTGGGTAGCGTGTGAAGGAGGCATGGTCTTTTAAGACGGCTTGATGCAAAGCGGTTTTATTCTTGATGGCTCTTATTTGTTCAATACCTGAAATAGGAGTAACGGATATTTGATCTTGTTGAGAGCCTGTTACAGGTTTGAGGGTTAATGTCGGTACTTTTGCTGCTTGGCTTGTAGCAGGCTGATTGATAGGTGTGTGTTGTTCTGTATGGGCTTTTTGAGGTTTGTTGTCGAGATCTGGGGATTGTTGTGCATGATCAAAATACGCAAGCATTGCTAAAGCGATTAGAGGGGGAATGCTTAATAAGACGATGTTGCGTTGCATGGCTCGGTACTTCTTTGTAGATTGAAAAGGAGGGCATGGCCCTCCTTGTTATGGCGCTGTATTGATTACAAGCAAGAGTTGATTCGACCCGCCATACTGCGGCCATTTCCGCAGGTAATGCCGTCTTCGATATTTGTGTAATCAGGGTATTTGATCGCAGCGTTACGCTCAGCATCATGGTCAGTGTAAACACTTGCCATGTTGTAAGTACGCGGCGTGCCTTTGTTTGCATCGTTACAACGATACGTTGGGCTACCGTAACTAATACCGAAGATCTTTTTGTAGTCGTTCAGGTCGCTTTCTACATAACGCTTACCAGAACCAGAACAGCTCATTTGAGATGCAAGGTTGATGTAGCCATCATCTTCACCCGTGATTAAGCCAGACGAAGCGCCTTCAAGGCCTGGGAAGCCCTTATAACCGCCCATCACGTAGATCGGTGCACCTAGGTTAGAGCCGATGTAGCTCTTCACGGCATAAGAGTCGAATGTTTGTAGCCACTCTACGCTAGCATTACAGTCTTGGCCTAGGAATGCGAAGTTGATAATACTATCAAGCCAGTTGCCATTGCATACGCGGTCAGCACCTTCGGTTCCTCCGATTGCTCCACCAAGTGTGAAGATGCCTGCCAGACCTGACATCGCAGCGTCGAAGTTTACAGACACACCACCTGAAGGTGTGTAGGCCGTGTTGTAGTTTGGAGAGCCCGCTAGTGCGTTGCCCGCAATGTACATCATTTCCGTTGCGCCTTGGCTGTGGCTAACTACCCAGAAAGTGTCATTGGCAGCACATTGTGTGTTCGCTTCAGGGTGAATGTAGCCATCGCCATTACCTTGGCGAATTGCAATGATTTGACGTGCAATTTCACCTGCCGCTTCATCGCGCCACCATTGATAGCCCGCTTCGTCTGTAGAGTTGTAGCCGACAATTGCGTAGTTATCTGTTGAACCAGCAATAAGCTCGGTGATCGCGCTGTTTCCAGCATACTCGCTAAAGTTGTAGTTGCTCCAATAATCTAAAGCAGGTTGGTTTGTGCCGCTTTTGAATGAGCCGTCTGTTCCATGGCCGTGAACCATGATGTAGCAGTTGTCAGCCGCTGCTTGGCTTGCGCCAAAAGCAAGTGCTGAACCGAAAAAGAGTCGTGCGAGAAACCCAGGTTTCTTGGTTTTAGTTTCCATAATCAGGCCTTTAGTTCGTCTATATTGTTTTTATTGTGCATCCTGCTTCGGCAATGTTTGCCGATTTACTGCCCAGTTGTTCCTAGGATGCGATTATTCAACGAGATGGCAATAAGTGCTATGACAGAAAAGGACAGATGCATGGCTCTAGAGGTCAAGATTTTTGATGTTGCTGAAGTTGGTATTCTTTTGGTGAGGCGCTTTCCCAGCGTTTAAACGCACGACTAAATGAACTCGCGTCGTTATAGCCAAGAAGAATCGCTATTTCTTGAATAGTTTGTTTGTTTGAACTGAGAAGCTTTTTGGCAATGTCGTGTCTTTCTTGATCAACGATTGTTTGAAAGCTAAAGCCTTGAGCTTGTAGGTGTCGACGTAAACTTCTTGAAGACATACAGAGTTGAGCTGAGATATGTTCTAGGCTAACCATGCTCAGCGCGTTTTTCTGGATAAGTGCGCGCGTTCTAGAAACTGTATCGCTTGGTGCAATGTGCTCCATTTGAGTTTTGACTGTTTTATCGTTTTCTTCTGCGAGTATTGGGTTTGAGAAAACAAGTTTTCTCTCTAACAATGGTTTTGGAAGAAGAACACGGTTTTTCTCTTGGTTGAAGCGTACGGTCTCCGAAAAATATTTGCCGTAGTAGGCGCTCTTTGAAGGTTCTGGATAACTAAATTCGAAGATAAGAGGGACGGATTTTTCACCTAAGCAATAGCAGCCAAACGAGTAGAGAATCGCGTAGAGATATTCGATATAAAACGGCAGGGTGGCACCAAAATCGATATGTGGTGTAATGCTGAATTCGCCCCAGCGTTCGTTGGCCTCAAAGTTGAGGCTAAACTGATTTGTCCATAGCTTGTAATAGTCGCTCAGCAAATGCATTGCTTCGCCGGCTGTGTCACAACTCATTACGCGGCTTGCGAGTAGGCTGTCATTATTAATGAAGTCTTGCACGCCAAGCTGAGCTCCAAAGCTCATATCGGGCGCGTGCTTGATGGCATTCAATAATAGTCTTTGATGTTGGAACGCATCAATTGAAATGTCTCTATGGATAAGGTGGTGCTGCTCAATACCGGTGCCTTCAAGTAATTTAGGCAAATCGACGCCTTGCATGATTAAAAACTTAATCATGGGTTTTAGCTGTTGAATGTTCAGAGAGAGCGCTTCTGCTTTTTGTTTTACGAAGCCTTTCTGATCTTCAATGTTGCATACTAAAGACATAGATCGACGATAACATTGCTATTTTTGTTTGAGCTCAAACGGTAACTCAAAAGTGCTGGTTACAATATTAATAATGCTCAGATAGAAAATTAGGTCACAAAAAAAGCGAACCAATTGGTTCGCTTTGTAAGGGTATAACAGAATCTTGCTTGTTATGGGTAGACAAACTCACCTTTAACAGGGAAGTGGTCTGATAAGTCCCAACGACCCCAGTGCTCAGATTCTATGCTACGAGGAAGTAGCAATGTGTTGCTAGAGCTGATTGGCGTAACGTGTTCATTTGAGTAAAGCACGTAGTCTAAGTACTCGTCATATTGATCATCTGCATACACGTTAATAGAGCCACCGTACGAGTAAGGGTAGTTTTCAAGTGCTGTTGGCTCTGTCGCATCCAGAACCGCCATCAAATCATCACGCTCCTGCGGGAAGTTTACCTTGTCGACATTAAAGTCGCCGGCATAGATAACAGGCTCATTCGCAGGGATGTGCTTGCTGTCTTTGAATGCTTTCAGTTCTGCTAGATGCTCAAAACGATTCGCAATGTCTTCAGGTGTTGTATAGGCGCGAACGTGCGTACCGAACAAGTTGTACGTTTTGCCAAGCTTATTGATTTTTGCGTAAACCGCACCTTTTGATGCAAGGCAGTCTTCGCGGATACATGCTTGATAAACAATGTTGTCTTCTACTTCGATTGGCCACTTAGATGCGATAAATATACCGCCGTTTAGAATGCGGCCAAGCTCGAAAGGAATCTCAGTCAGGTAAGGGTATTCACCTTTGATGTGATCGCGGAAGTAGTTTGATGACGCTAGATCATGTGCTTCTTGGAATACGATCGCGTCATAACCTGGTACTACCATGTGTGCGATTGAGTGGAAGCGATCGTAGGTGTTTTCAGCAGTAATACCTGGTAGTAGACCCCAAATGTTGTAGGTCAATACGTTGAAGCTGTTTGCATTGGCTTCATCTCGAACCTGTTGTTCAAGGTTTGGTTGGATGATGTAATGAAAATCATCGCCTGAAGCGCGTGCGTAGCTTGCTTTGTATGCGAGCGTTGCATCTTGGCCATCAAAGCTGATGTGCTGTTTGTAGATGTCTCGGTCATCCTTCCAGTTGTCATAATTTGCGCTGTGCTTGATGTTACTAAAGGTCATTGTGCCTTTTAGTTTTTGTTGCAATACAACGCTAGAACTCTGACCTTGTACGGTTGTTGTAAACCAGTACTTTTTGCCCCATTTGACGCCTTGGTCGCGATTAAAGCGCAAGAATTTTACTGTGCTCATTGGTGATACGCTGTGAGCAAGTTGCTCCCATTCGTTGCCGTGGGTGATGTTGTTATGGCCAGTTTGCACTGTGCTAATGCTCAAAGGTTCGGTCGTGCTGTTTGTCAGATATATATATGACTCAGCAAACGCATTGCTGCCAAATGCCATACTGAATAGCAAAGCTAAGGTCAGGTTTTTTTTCATGTGATACTCGTCCGTTAAATTGGGTTTAGTGCTGTTCTTCTTGTTATGAGGGCGCGACTTTAACAGCCTGTCGATGACAATTTGGCGACAAAAAATCAATAAACAGAATGTTGGCAGTAAAAGAATGTAAATTGGCCTTTTTTGTCACGTTTTTGGTGTTCATGTGGTGATTGTTCAAAACAATTGTTCGAATCAAACAAAATAATTGCACTGCATAGCTGGTTGTTTGCGTACTAAAATTTCGTGCTAATTTTGGATTGAAGTAGGAGTAAGTGAATGGGCTTGTTGGTCGATGGAGTATGGCGTGATGAGTGGTATGACACTAAGAGTTCTGATGGAGAGTTTATTCGTACTGATGCGCAATTTCGTTCTTGGATCAGTGCGGATGCTTCAACTGGGTTTCAAGCGGAGTCAGGGCGCTATCATTTGTTTGTTTCGCTTGCATGTCCTTGGGCGCACAGAACGCTTATCTTTCGTGCTTTGAAAGGCTTGGAAGATGTTATTTCTGTTTCGATAGTGAAGCCTGAGATGTTATCCCAGGGCTGGGAGCTTCAAGGTGGCGATCTTCCAGACGGCATGAATGAATTGACATCTATGCATCAAGTTTATACTTCAGTTCAACCTAATTACTCTGGTCGTGTCACTGTTCCGGTGCTCTATGATAAGAAAACTCGGCAGATTGTCAGTAACGAGTCCTCAGAAATTATTCGAATGCTGAATATGGCTTTTAATGATTTTGCTTCTGATGATTTGGATTACTATCCGGAGTCTAAGCGACAAATCATCGATGAACTAAATGCAGATGTGTACGAGAATATTAATAACGGTGTGTATAAAACTGGATTTGCGACCACACAAGCAGCCTATGAGAAAAACTTCGAAGCCTTGTTTGAGGCTTTAGGTCGTATGGAGGTGCGCTTGTCTGAATCTCGGTATTTGGCTGGTGATACCTTAACCGAAGCAGGCTGGCGTTTATTTACCACGCTTGTGCGTTTTGATGCGGTCTATGTTGGTCACTTTAAGTGTAACTTAAAGCGTATTGAGGATTACCCTAATTTATCGAACTACTTGCGAGAGCTATATCAAATAATGGGAATTGCTGAAACAGTCGACTTTGAGCATATTAAGACGCATTACTATTATAGCCATGACATGATTAACCCGACTCGCATTGTGCCGATGGGGCCAGATTTAGCTTTGGAGCGAGCGCATGATCGTGACCGGTTTTAAGGTGTGAGTTATCAAAATAAAAAAGCCCGCGAAAGCGGGCTTTTTGTTTGCGTTTAACTATAAAAACGTTCTTACATGTTTGGATAGTTTGGACCACCGCCACCTTCAGGTGTTACCCAGGTAATGTTCTGAGCAGGGTCTTTGATATCACATGTTTTACAGTGTACACAGTTTTGAGAATTGATCTGGAAGCGTTTTTCGCCGCTCTCGTCTTCAACAATCTCGTATACGCCTGCAGGGCAGTAGCGTTGCGCTGGCTCATCATATTTTGGCAAGTTTTGCGCAAGAGGGATGCTCCCATCAGCTAGCTTCAAGTGGCATGGCTGGTGCTCTGCATGGTTTACGTTACCGATGAATACGGAGTCAAGTTTAGCGAAGCTAAGCTTGCCGTCAGGCTTAGGGTAATCGATCTTTTTGCTTTCAGAAGCAGGCTTCAATGTGGCGTAATCAGGAGTAGTGTCGCGCAACGTGAATGGAAGCTTCATAATGTTGTGGTGAATGAAGTTGAACGCGCCGCCGCCAATCATGCCAAATTTGTGCATAGCTGGACCGAAATTACGGCTGTTGTATAGGTCTTCATATACCCATGAGTCTTTGAATGCTGCCGAGAATTCAGTGATCTCGTCGTTTGCGCGCTCTGCCGCAATCGCTTTTACGACTTCTTCCGCTGCGATCATGCCGCTCTTCATTGCAGTGTGCGTACCCTTGATCTTAGAGAAGTCCAAAGTACCCGCGTCACAGCCAACGATCAAACCACCAGGGAATGTCATTTTAGGAAGTGCGTTAAAACCGCCTTTAGTAATTGCACGTGCGCCGTAAGAAACACGCTTACCACCTTCAAGGTGCTTGGCGAGCACTGGGTGGTGCTTCATGCGTTGGAACTCATCAAATGGGCTAACGTGAGGATTTGAGTAACTCAAGTCAGTGATCAGGCCAACAACAACCTGGTTGTTTTCGCCGTGATAAAGGAAGAAACCGCCTGTCGAATTAGACTCGTTGAGTGGCCAGCCTGCGCCGTGAACAACAAGACCTTCTTGGTGTTGCTCAGCAGGGATGTCCCATAGCTCTTTGATGCCGATGCCGTAGTGTTGTGCATCGCTATCTTTATCTAGCTCGAACTTAGCAATCAACTCTTTACCTAAGTGGCCACGACAGCCTTCTGCAAAGATCGTGTATTTAGCACGTAGCTCCATGCCAGGCATGTAGCTCTCAGTTTGCTCGCCTTCTTCGTTTAGGCCCATATCGCCAGTGATGATGCCTTTTACAACATCGTCTTCAATGATTAGCTGAGCGGCAGGGAAGCCAGGGTAGACTTCAACTTCAAGTGCTTCAGCTTGCTCGCCTAACCAGCGTACAACGTTACCCAGGCTGACAATGTAGTTGCCATCGTTATGCATTGGCTTTGGAATCATCCAGTTCGGAGACTTGAAGCTCTTTTCTGCATTACTCAGCAGATATACTTCGTCTGCTTTAACAGGAACATTTAAAGGAGCACCCATTTCTTTATAGTCAGGGAATAGCTCTTTTAACGCGCGGTCTTCGATAACGGCGCCTGATAGTGTGTGTGCGCCGATTTCTGAGCCTTTTTCAACAACGCAGACAGTAAGTTCTTGGCCTGTTTCTTGTGCTAGTTGACGGATACGGCATGCTGCTGAAAGGCCAGCAGGACCACCACCCACGATGAGAACGTCAAACTCCATCGATTCTCTTTCCATGTTCGGTCTCCTGTTTTTCAAGGTAATTAAAGTTGTCGTTGGTGAGTCTTTACCGATATAGACTTTCTCGCACCACGATATTGCGCGCGATTATACATATAAAGGTATACGAGTGCATTAGTATTCTGGGTTATTTCAAACGATCGTTTGAATTTTATGCAAATTTAATGTCGTTACAAGTCCTGATTGGAAGTTGCTACGTAATAGGGTGTAGATACTGAAGCTTTATTAGTGAAACAAATGCCGGTCATCTAGCTTAATTTTTGCCCAAGTATTGACGCTTTTTTAATTAATCGGCAGTATTATGCGCTCCGCGAATTCGGGGCATGAAGCTTGGAGCTACATAAGTTATTGATTAATTTATGAAAAATAGCTTTTTCGCAGTATCTCGTGTGTGTGCTTGATTAAGGGCATTCGCACCATCAATTCATCAATTGTTAAGAATGAGGAATCTATGAAGGTTCTTGTCGCTGTCAAACGAGTTATTGACTACAACGTCAAAGTACGTGTTAAGGCCGACAATTCAGATGTCGATCTTACTAATATCAAAATGGCAATGAACCCATTTTGTGAAATCGCAGTTGAAGAAGCTGTTCGTCTTAAAGAGAAAGGAATCGCGAGCGAAATCGTTGTGGTTTCTATCGGTCCTAAAGTTGCTCAAGAGCAAATCCGTACAGCACTAGCATTAGGTGCAGACCGCGGTATCTTGGTTGAAACTGACGAACAAGTTCAATCTCTTCAAGCTGCTAAAATCTTGAAAGCGATTGTTGACGAAGAACAACCTCAGTTAGTTATTCTTGGTAAGCAGTCTATCGATTCAGACAACAACCAAACTGGTCAGATGCTAGCAGCACTTGCAGGCATGGGTCAGGGTACATTCGCATCAGAAGTTGTTGTTGAAGGTGATAAGGTTAACGTTACGCGTGAAGTTGACGGCGGTTTGATGACTGTTGGTCTTAATCTTCCTGCAGTAGTGACTACTGACTTGCGTTTGAACGAGCCACGTTACGCATCTCTTCCTAACATCATGAAGGCTAAGAAGAAGCCTCTCGATACTAAATCTCCAGCAGATTACGGTGTTGAGTTGAGCGCTAGCCTAACTACATTGAAAGTAGAAGAGCCAGCTAAACGTTCTGCGGGTATTAAAGTTGCAGACGTTGCAGAGCTTGTAGACAAACTTAAAAACGAAGCGAAGGTGATCTAAATGAGCATTTTAGTTATTGCAGATCATGATAATGGTAGCTTGAAGCCAGTTACTCTTAACGTTCTTGCTGCAGCAACAGCAATCGGTGGTGACATCGACGTATTGGTTGCGGGCGAAGGTTGTGGTGCAGCAGCAGAAGCTGCGGCAAAAGCGGCTGGCGTTGCTAAAGTATTGGTAGCTGATAACGCAGCTTACGGCCATCAGTTGGCTGAAAACCTTTCTCTATTGGTTGCTGACCTTGGTAAAGGTTACTCGCACGTTCTTACTTCTGCGGGCACAACTGGTAAGGACTTCCTTCCACGTGTTGCTGCACTTCTAGACGTTGCGCAAATCTCTGACATCATCAAAGTTGAGTCAGCTGATACGTTCGTTCGTCCAATCTATGCGGGTAACGCGATTGCGACAGTTCAATCTAGCGATGCGATCAAAGTAATCACTGTTCGTGGTACTGCGTTCGATCCAGTTGCTGCTGAAGGTGGTTCAGCTGCTGTTGAAGCGATTGACAACGTACAAGACGCTGGCATTTCTATTTTTGTAGGTCAAGAAATGGCTGAGTCTGATCGTCCAGAACTTACTGCTGCAGATATCGTAATCTCTGGTGGTCGTGGTATGCAGAATGGCGACAACTTCGCAATGCTTGAGAAAGTTGCTGACAAGCTTGGCGCGGCAATGGGTGCATCGCGTGCAGCTGTTGACGCTGGCTTCGTACCTAACGACATGCAGGTTGGTCAAACAGGTAAGATCGTTGCTCCTAACCTATACATCGCTGTAGGTATTTCAGGTGCGATCCAACACTTGGCTGGTATGTCTGGTTCTAAAGTAATTGTTGCGATCAACAAAGACGAAGAAGCGCCTATCTTTCAGGTTGCTGACTACGGTCTTGTTGCTGATCTATTTGATGCGGTTCCAGAATTGGAAGCTGCCCTTTAATAGATAGCTGATCTCAAAAACCGGCCCTCGAAAGAGCGCCGGTTTTTTTGTGCCTTTAAAAAAACGACTACTTTCTAACCCAGACCTTACATATGTTCGGAGAGTCGTTTTGAAGAGAGGAATAGGTGTTTTTTATTATCTGTTGGGCAATCGGCCTTAGCTATTGAAGGCACGGCGTATAGCTCGACATCAGGATTGTTGACTAGTGTTTGGGGTACGTATGGCCAAGGCACTGTTGGTATTGATACGACGACTTATACCTTGTCGAGTGATTTTGCGCTCTTGTCAGATCGAAGTATTCAGTGGAAGACAGGAAGCCGACCGCCACCCGTTGGTGAAACGGTTGGTACGCCGGCGGGAACTTACTTTAGAAATGTAATTATTCAAAGTGTGGGAGGTCAAAAGCATGCTCTCACTATCACTAACTCCGGCCCCGCCAGCAAATTGAGCGCCGAGAAACTATCGATTACAAATTCTCGTTTAGTACTTCGTGATGATGTCACATTCAACTTCCAGTCCCCGAGCGGCAGTTATAATGTAATTCTAGATAACAGTGATCTGATCTTTGACTGGACTTCTGCTG
>NZ_LWGF01000691.1:0-1415 GCF_001635355.1 Oleiphilus sp. HI0125 | reverse complement strand
GCATCGTAAAACGGAATTTGCTCTTTTAAATCTGTAACGAACTCAGGACGCTCAGGTCGCGGCCCAACAAAACTCATATCACCGGTAATTACATTCCATAGCTGCGGCAGTTCATCTAGACGCGTATTGCGAATAAACGCGCCTACTTTTGTCACTCGCGAATCATTCTTCTGCGCCCAAACTGCTTTGCCGCCTTTTTCAGCATCTTGGCGCATACTGCGAAACTTGTAGATGGAGAACTCTTTACCGTTATAACCCACGCGTTTTTGAGAGTAGAGAACAGGAAAGCCAGATTCCAAAGCCACCGCTAAAGCTGTAAGCAACATAAATGGCCACATGATCGCCAATATGAACAGAGCAATACTTAGATCAAAAATGCGCTTTACGATGTCTCGCGCTTGAGAATAAGTAAAGCCATTGGAATATAAAGCCCAACCTGGACGTAACATAGAGATTTCTAGGCGCGTCATTTCTCGCTCCAAAAACTCCAGAGGCTCTTTCACACTCACACCTGATAGCTTGCAGTCAAGCAATTCATCAACAGGAACACCACCACCCTCAGTACGACGACGTTCATCTGGCGCAACAACTATCTCTGTCACATTATGCGCTTTCACAAAGCTCAGCCAATTTGCCGGCACAGGAAGCAGTTGATCAGCGCCAACGACCACTTCTTCTGCCCCTGAAGGAACACAACCAATCAGCTTAAAACTACGCGCTTGGTCTAAGCTACTTAAACGCTCGATAATTTCTGCAGCTTGATGTCCTGCTCCCAATATCACAACATTGCGACCAAGATTGGCTAAATCGACCACCCAATAAAAGACCAAACGAATCACTAAAACCGATAAAAACGCAACAATCACAGCATAAGCAAGTACGCCTCGCCCTAAATACAGTCCCGGAATTAAAAAGAACAAAACGGTCAGCGCGATCATGCCTAAGAAGCAATAGGCGACAAGCGTACGCAGCATCATGCCTGTTTTTCCTTCTTGAAAAACAGAGGTATAAACGCCCATAGCCAGCGAACAACAATTTAAGATAAGAGCAAATAAAAATGCTTGAACAATTGGGTTTTGTAAAAATAACTCAGTCTCTGAGAAGTAGTTGCGAATATCCACCGCAACAAACAATGAGACAGACAGAGCTGCGAATTCTAGCGCGCCCAAAAAGATAAATTTGCTATGAAGGTAATGATTTAATATGCGAACGTGTGCCACGTCGGTACTTCCTGCTGTAACTACTTATGTCCTGTGCGTGACAAATTGCCACATAAAAGTTGCGCTATTATGAACTCAAGGCTGTAATATAAAAAGCATAGCTTAGTTATATATAAGAGAAAGTTAGTTATATAAAACTATGTAAAACAACAAGATAATTGATGTATAGAAGAAACAAAGCATGGACCAGCAAGT
>NZ_LWGF01000690.1:0-834 GCF_001635355.1 Oleiphilus sp. HI0125 | reverse complement strand
CAAAACATCTAGGCTAACTCCTGCTAGAAACACAGAAGCCGCTATCAGCCGTAACCATACAGCCATGAGAAAATCCTTGTTAATACTCGCTTCGTTCGCTTTATATTAATTTCTACGGTAATGCAGCGTCTTAGTCGTGTTCTCGACTATAGGCGCTCCATTCGCAATATCTTCTGGAGAGTTATTCTTTAAACGTTCAATTTCGTTCTGCACTCTCCACTGGCGCATATCGAAATAATCCGGATATTCTTGGAACGCTTGCAAAGATAGAGTTTGCTCATCAATAAACCGTAAATCTTCTTCTCTCAATTCCAATCCATCAACTGGCTTAGTGTCACCTGGAAACACAACAAACAATACGTTTTGATCCCAAGCTTCTTTAAATCGATCAATCGTGAAAGTTAAGTTCCCTTTAGATGGATCAGCGATAAACACACGATCATCCTTAACTGTTTTAACCACCACGAAATGCTTAAATCCGGAGTATTGAATAGGAACAATTGCCGGATGATCCAAATCAATTAAGTCTTGCATTTCAGCCCGAAAGCCACCTGCAGGAAATCCCAATGCTGTAACAAGTCGCTTCATATCAAGCATCGAAAAACCACGACGCTCTACGATTCTTTCATTCTCCCCGTAGTGAAGCAGTCCTTCCATCACCTGACGTTCTTGGAAATTACGCCCGAGATAATGTTGTAGAATTGTGGTTAATGCGGCCGAACCACAGCTGTAGTCGTATGCTTGTCGAACAATATTTCGAAACTTAATTTCAGAATATGGTTCAACTTCTTCAAAAAAGAACTTTTCTGGTTTGTCATTAGAATTATCAAACCC
>NZ_LWGF01000689.1:0-1078 GCF_001635355.1 Oleiphilus sp. HI0125 | reverse complement strand
TCTTTGACTGACTCTTTGTGCCCCATTTGAGAACCGCCTCCAATATAGGTTACGTTAGCCCCTTGGTCGAAGGCTGCTGTCTCAAATGCGCAGCGAGTGCGAGTTGAGGTTTTCTCGAAAATCAAGCAGATGTTTTTTCCGCATAAACGAGGTTGTTCGGTACCCGCATATTTGGCTTGCTTTAGGTCCCGAGACAGATCCAACATGTAACGAATTTCGCGAGGAGTAAAATCTAAAAGTTTTAAGAAGCTGCGGTTTTTTAAATTAAAAGCCATATCTCTATTCCTTAATTCTGTAAATCGTTCAGTGAAACAAACGACTAAATGTCGTCACGCTCAATTGGGCAACTCATGCAGCGAGCACCGCCGCGTCCTCGACCTAACTCATCACCTGGTATCGCAATAAACTTGATTCCAGCTTTTTCAATATTATCGATCGTGTAGTGGTTACGTTCATAACCAACAACAACGCCCGGACGAATAGTGAGCACATTATTAGCGTCGTTCCATTGTTCACGTTCGGCTGCGAATACGTCGCCACCAGTAGGAATCATGCGAACAGAGTCGTTGCCTGTAATACGTGCTAAAGTTTTAAAGAAGCCTTTTTGTTGCGTACAAACAATGTCACCGTTATCACCAGGAGTTAAGCTATAGTGGATGTTTTGGTCCGATACAACGCCTGGATAGTAGGTGAAGCAGTCTCGATCCATATGTGTTAACACGGTGTCTAAGTGCATTGCTGCACGAGATTTACCAAGATCTATTGCTATGACTTCATCGGCTCCGCCTCTGGAGAATAAGCTTTTAGCCAACATTTCAATTCCTTGAGGGGTTGTTCGCTCAGAAATACCGATAAGTACTTTGCCGTTACCGATGATTTCAACGTCACCACCCTCAATCGTCGCGCCTTCATAGACGCGTTCTTCACCGCCATACCAAACTTCAAATTTTTCTTTCTTGAACATTGGGTGATAACGATAAACCGCTTTGAAATGAACTGTTTCGCGCTGTCGAGCAGGTTTCATCATTGGATTGATTGAAACGCCACCATATACCCAGCAAGAAGTATCACGCGTAAA
>NZ_LWGF01000688.1:0-1616 GCF_001635355.1 Oleiphilus sp. HI0125 | reverse complement strand
TCCGCTCGCGCCATAGACCTTTGGCACCGACCAATAATCAGAACCAAGTGCTCGTTCGTAAAAACGTCTTTGTGTTTCAGCTTCTAAAGAGAAATCTAACTCTTGCTCAAAACCACGCGTGAACTCTTTAATTTGTTCTGCCATTGATTTCAAAAAAGGCTTAAGTTTTGAGTGAGGAGCCCAATACTGACTACTAATCAACATTAATTCGATTGCCAACGAACCCATCGCAAATTCGCGTTCAAGATTATGACGCGCAACTTTCACGACAATAGGTACCAGTACTGTTGATGTTTCTCCCTCTGAATTCGTATTTTCAACGGCTTTCTTGGCCAAAAACACGGAACCAATTGACCCACTTTTTAGAGGCTTTGATGCATCAAATTCGTAGTACATGCTCTCTGGCGGCTGACCAAAATCTTCAAAAAACACTTTTCTCACTTGTTCGACTGACATCGGCTCAACATCTTGCTGGAACACCGCAAGTTCGCGTGAAATTTCTTCGGGCAGAAAATCAGCACTGGCCGCAGCAACTTGTGCCATTTTGATAAACAAGGGACCGAATTCACTTACCATCTTCGAAACGATTTGCGCTTGGGCATGGAAGTCTTTCGGGTCGGTTTCCAAGAAAGGTTTTATGTAACGGATTGCTTGAATTTGACGCTTTAAGATCTGAATATCGCCGCGCAATACTTGTAGCTTACGTACAATTTCATTAAAACCGTCACGATTGATTTTTCTCAAGTGCTTGATGGTATTGATCGCCTCTACCAAAAGCGGCTCGTAGACGCGGATAATTGCGCGGGTGATCTCTAGATTTAGCTCAAAAATCCCTTGCAGCTCTGGACTCTCAATCAGTTCTTGAAAGAACAACCAAAACTCTTCTATAACTACTTCGGGAATCTCTACAGGGCTGCGAGAGATAGACTGCGAAACCAAGTATTTGATGAGTCTCTCTGTGCTTTCTTCATTTGGGATGAAACTACTTTTACGAAGATATGCGGTTACATCCTTTGAGTAATTGGAAACTGGATGTGCATAGAGTCCATCAAACAGACCATCTAATGTCTCAGCTAACTGAGAACGACTTACATCTTCATCTGATATAACTAGTTTTAAAACCGGAGAAAACAAGGTAGGCAAAGCCAAACTGCTCGTGGCGATGCTTCCCGAACGCTTGAGAAACGACCAAGTTGAGTTACTTATGCTCTTAAGCGAATCGGTCAACGCAGAGAGCTCGTTCGTATCGTTGTCATAATCCTTCATAACACTACCAATATATCGTCATTCTCATTTAGTCGAGCGAGAGTCTTTACAAGCCATAAGGCTTTCTCGAAAATAGATCACAGAAACGGGCCAAGAATCATAACACAAGGACAGCATGCTTCATGCCTGAAACGTCGATAGTTCATTCATTCTTCTTAATTTTTACTGGCGCAGCTATCGTTGCATCGTTCGCTCTGTATGCGCGACAGCCACTCATACTCGCCTATATCATTATTGGTGCAATCGTTGGGCCATTCGGCTTGGACTATGTGTCAGACGCTCGAATGCTTAGCGAAATAGCCGAGATTGGTATTATCTTTTTGTTGTTTTTACTTGGCTTAGACATGCAG
>NZ_LWGF01000687.1:0-1163 GCF_001635355.1 Oleiphilus sp. HI0125 | reverse complement strand
GACAAACGCTCCGCAAATTCACCTCCCCCTAGGTGTGTTTTATCTCCCCAATAGCCTTGGGTTAAATTCAAATATAGAGGCTCATATACTCGGACTAATTGCAGGATGATGAACACCAATAAGAATTTTTTTAAGCGCCTTTCGGTATCAACAATCATTGCCGTAAAAAAGAAAAAACAAACAGCTTTCACAAAATCAGGAAGGTTATTTAGCGCACTGCCCGGCCAGCGCACCAAAAAAAAACTTAGAGCCAAATAGATAATTAACCACTTTATTCGCTTATATGGCTCCGTTTGATATATATCTTTAAATTTATCTTTTTGAGAAAATAACAAAAACGTTAGCAACAATACCATTATTAATGTTGGTCGAATAACACCATACCCAGGTATTCTTGCGCTTAAATGCAAGAAAAAGTCGATATTGAAAAAAATAAACAAGCCAAAGGTAAAGCTACTAACAGGGTCAATTGGCTTTTCTTGGTTTTGCGATTTAGGGTTGCTAAAGCCTGTAGAAGTGTTGCCCTTACCTTTAAGCGACGCGTCATGCAAACTAGTATCACTCAACAAAGTTCACCTTCCACTTTGTTATGCGCACCGGTTTTCTCCGCCATAAAGGCCTCAACACCATTGAATGATTTACAAAACTGAAACCAATCTTCTGATGCGGTATGTCGACGCATTTCGAATAGGTCTTGCGTACCTTTGGAATCATAAAAAGCCGTAACAGAGGACTTAAAACCCACTTCTTGCGTCACTTGTTTTACTTTTTTGTTGTAGTCATTTGGTTGTCCATTAGGGAAGCAAAAGTCTCTATCTACCTTGCCCAGTTTTTCATCTAAAAAGCGCATACAAGTGTGAAGTTCAGTATGCAACTGCTCATTACTAACTTGCCCAAGCGAAGGGTGTGTATGGGTATGGCCGCCAATCTCGATGCCGTTTTGTTGCATCTCTACAAGCTGTTGCCACGTGCACGCTGCATATTCATCGGGAGTCGTTTTAGGTAGCGGCCTACCAAGTTGCTCTGCAAAGTAAGCTATCCATGTGTGTTTTGTTTTGTCGTCTACCGATAGTAAATATGCTATTACTTGCGACCATATTTGCTGACGACTTGAGTCATCAATGGTGTTTATTTCGATGTTTTTGGACGTTTGCTCACCTAAG
>NZ_LWGF01000686.1:0-6072 GCF_001635355.1 Oleiphilus sp. HI0125 | reverse complement strand
CAAAAGCTGGAGCGGTTGTTAGTCAGAATCAATTGTTAGATCACCCCGCGATGAATACTTCTGTTGAGGTGACACAGGGAGTGTTAGCCGAAGAGTCGAGTCGTCTTATTTCTTCATTTTTTGCTTTGCGTCGCGAAAAAAAGAAAGCTCTTAAGCAAGCTGCGAAGTCTTAGATATACTTTTATTAAGCTAGAAGTAAATAAACTCTGAATCTGTAAATTAAGTTGGAATTAAGGAAGAGCCATGAAGGTGTTGGTGACCGGAGGAGCTGGTTATATTGGAAGCCATGTTGTTAAGCAACTAGGTGAAGCTGGATACGATATTGTTGTCTTTGACAATCTTTCGACGGGATATGAATGGGCTGTGACCTATGGCGAATTGGTCATTGGTGACGTCGGTGATTTTGATAGGCTGGATGCTTTGTTTGCTGAACATAAGTTTGAAGCTGTGTTGCACTTTGCCGCAAATATTGTTGTTCCTGAGTCCGTTGAAAATCCTCTTAAATATTACGGAAATAACACGCGCAATACCCTCAATTTATTGAGTGTGATTGAAAAACATCAAACTCCGTACATGGTGTTCTCATCTACGGCTGCCGTATATGGGATGCCTGATGAGAAAGTACTGACAGAAGATATGCCTCTTGCACCGATCAATCCTTATGGTGCTTCTAAAATGATGAGTGAGCAGATGATCCGTGATTTATCATTTGCATCAAATTTGAAACACGTGATTCTACGTTACTTTAATGTCGCTGGAGCAGATCTTGATAGCAGAATTGGTCAAGCGACGCCTGAAGCAACGCACCTGATTAAAGTGGCTTGTGAATGTGTGAATGGGGCTAGATCAGGTATGAAGGTATTTGGAACGGATTACGATACCCGCGATGGAACCTGTATTCGTGATTATATTCACGTTGATGATTTGGCGAAAGCACACGTTATGGCCTTAGATTTTATGGCACAGGGTGGTGAGTCTAGTATCTTGAACTGTGGCTACGGCCGAGGCTTCACCGTAAAAGAAGTCATTGATGTAGTGAAAGCGCAATCAGGTAAAGATTTCCCTGTTGAGGAAACTGAGCGTCGTGCAGGTGATCCAGACGCGTTAATGGCAGATAACACCAAGATCAAAGAAACGCTTGGATGGGTTCCTGATCATGACAACTTAGACGTCATTGTTAAATCCGCGTTGGATTGGGAAGCTGTTTGGCAGTCGCGTCAGGAGCAAGGATAAGTCTGTGAACTTTATTTTGGATGAGCGCCTCGCTGGCGACACAGAGTTTTTAGTCGATTGGCCATTATGTCGAGTATTGCTGATGAATGATCAGCAATACCCTTGGTGCATTCTCGTACCAAGAGTGATGTCTGATAACGATGATGTGATGAAAGAGCTGTATGAGTTGAGCGACGATCAGCGTGCTCAATTTGATGCAGAATCAGTGTTTTTGTCGAAAACTTTGATGCAATACTTTCAGGGTGAAAAACTAAACATAGCGGCCTTAGGGAATGTCGTTTCACAGTTACATATCCATCATGTCGTTCGTTTCAAAAATGACATAGCTTGGCCTGCTCCTATATGGGGGCGTCACTCGGTAAAGCCATATGACGACGCAGCGCTCACAGATCAAAAAGAAGCCTTAATCAATTTGCTAAAGCCTGCATTCGCATAGTCCTTTGGCGCTAACTATTCGAACTCGTTATCTGCAACGACACGCTGAGCCCGAAAGCTTAGCGTTTTCTCAAGAGTCTGATGTTCTTCAGCTCGATTCAGACCTTGTAACTGGTTTTGTTCTTCCTATCTATGATGAGTCTGTTAGCGCATTAACGCGCTTTTTAGATATGCCACGAACAGATAACCTGATTAGTGTTTGGGTGTTTAATGCTCCTAAGGGCGGGGCTGAAGATGCTCGTCGACGAACTGAAAGCGCGCTTTCTCATTTTATCGATGCCCTTGAGATGCAGCGTTTAAATCCACATATTTATCTTGCAAGGTTAAATGATTGGCATCGATTAATAATCATTGATCACTGCGCTCAAACTCGTCTATTACCTGCTAAAAAAGCAGTAGGCTTGGCGCGAAAAATTGGGGCAGATATAGTTATCGCGCAGCTCTCAAACCATATACCTACTTGGCTGTATTTTAGTGATGCTGACGCTATCTTGCCCTCAGATTATTTTGACCTCCCATCTTTTGAAAGCCGTCCTAGTGCATGTGTTTTAGGTGTTGAACATCAGGCAGAGCAGGGGCTAGCTAGGGAAAGCGCTTTGTATGATTTTAAACTGCATTATGTCGCTGAACGCTTGAAAGCATCAGGGTCTCCTTACGGATATATAGCGCTTGGTTCGATCATAGTGATTGATGTGGACGATTACTGTCGGGTTCGAGGTGTACCTAAAAAATCAGCTGGAGAAGACTTTTATCTGCTCAATAAACTGGCCAAATTACATGGTGTTGAAAGTATAGAATCTCCTGTTGTGAGTGTGGCTGGCAGATTAAGTTCACGAGTCCCCTTTGGTACTGGCCAATCCTTGGAAAAAATGAAGCATGAGCACAACCAAGGCGATGACTACGGCTTCGATTCTCCTAAGACATTCGCAGATCTTAAGTACTTATATGATTCCTTAGAACAGGCGATTTTATTGGGTGAGATGGAGCGTATCATGCCGAGTTTTATTGGCGCTTTATCCAAAAACACTAAACTATTGGACACGCTGAAATACTTAGGCTTTGATACGTTTTGTCAGCATGCTCATCGTCAAGTGAATACACCAAGCCAATTTGAGAGTGCCTTTCACCAGTGGTTTGATGGTTTTTTAACACTAAAATTTGTGAACCATTACCGCTCGCATTATTATCCTCCTGTTTCTTTAGAGTCGCTGGATGCGATTAGCAATGAAATGACTCATTCATTGAAAAAGAAATATCAGGCATTAATCACTCATAGGTAGTCACTTGGCCCAACAAGTCTCTTCGTATATTCATGGTTTGGAACCATGGCAATACACCGTCTCTGCAGGCTTTACTTTGCGTGGACATTACACCCCTCCAACTGGAAAACCGGTGATTCATTTTCTTCATGGCAATGGATTTAACGGCTTGGTGTATGAAAAGTTCCTAGGGCCCTTGAGTAAACATTTCGATATCTTTTTGAGTAATGCGCAAGGACATGGCGATAGTGACGCAGGAGTTCGTCCTTTTACTGATTGGGATGATAGTGCATCTAGCTTTACTGAAGTGTGGCAGCACTATTCAACCTTATGGGCTGATGTGGAGCGAATAGGGATAGGCCATAGTTTTGGAGGTGTGAACACGTTATTGATGACACAGATCGACCCAAAGCTATTCACGAAAGTATTTTTGTTAGATCCAATTATTGGGTCGAGATCGTGGTCATATGCGGCGAATGGCTTACGCATGTTGGGTCTGTCAAAGCACTTTCCCCTGGCAAAACAAGCGCTTGTTCGCGGTACGTATTGGCCTGACGAAGAAGCATTATGGAATTACTTTTATCAACGCGGCACTTTCAAAGGCTGGGATGATGATTGTTTACGCTCCTACCTTAATCATGCGATGAAATCAGATGAAAACGGTGGTTTTTCACTGAAATGTCCGCCGAAAATAGAGAGTAATATTTTCTCGAGTTACTCGAACTCGGTTTGGTCTTCTCTAGCTGCCTTGGGTATACCTGTGCACATGATTTATGGCTCACGCACGTATGACTTTGTGCGTGCCAACTTGCCTAAGCTAGCGCGCCAATATCCCTTTGTAGAAGCAAGCAAAACCATTGGCGGGCATTGTTTTATGTTTGAACAGCCCGAGCAATCCAGTGAATTGCTGCTTTCTCTGCTTGGGTATGATGCTTAAGCCTTATTATTTGTGACGAAGTTCACTATAATCCTGCCTTTCTCAAACAATGGTTGTATAAAGAATGCGTGACGAAAGTATTTTGTTAGGTCAGGTCGAAGGGTTTATTTCTGTTTTGGCTCAATGCCAGGCGCTCGGAATTACCGTAGCTTCGGCACGCGAGAATGAATTAATCTTAGAACTTCCTTATACAGAGAAAATTATTGGTAACCCTGATACTGGTGTTATTCATGGGGGGGCGATTACTACCCTAATGGATACAGCTGCCGGCGCAGGGGTTTTATGTGCATTGCCAGAGTTTGAGCTCTGTCCAACTTTAGACTTACGTGTTGATTACATGCGTTCAGCACGACCTGATCAACCCGTATATGCGCGCGCTAGTTGTTATCGCGTCACTAAAAATATCGTATTCATGCGTTGTGAAGCTTACCAAGTTGATCGCACTGTCGCGCATTGTGTGGCCACGTTTATGCGCATGGGTGCCAAAGGTATTCCATCTTTGGAACATATGACCAAAGGCACTCAAATACCCGAATTTACTTTCAATGAGAACACACGATCGCAGGTTAGCTTAAAGGACCTTCGTGCATCAGCACTCGCAACGAAAGATTTCGAACCACTGATTTCTGCTATCCCTTATGCGTCTTATATTGGGGTGGAATTAGATGGAGAACCAGCCGCAGGATTTTACAAGTTAAATCGTCAGCCAAGTAATATAGGAAACCCTATTTTGCCAGCGATTCATGGTGGTGTATTAGGTGGCTTTATGGAAATGGCGAGCATGCTGCATTTGCTAGCCACGCAACCTGGGGGCGTGATTCCTAGGATTATCGATTTTTCGATCGATTATCTACGTGCCGGTCTAGATAGAGATACTTTCGTCCACTGCGAAGTGACTCGTCAGGGAGGGCGTGTTGCGAATGTGGAAGTGCATGCATGGCAGCAAAGAAGAGAAAAGCCTATTGCCTTAGCGCGTGCCCATTTCTTATTGGAATAACAACCTCCAAATTTTTATGAGCGCTGCTTAAGTTCAGCGCTCATATGTTTTCGATTATAAGGCTTCTCGTTAACCAAATTTTCTTCGCATGTTTAGTTTGAAGTCATTCTTCATATGACGAAGGAAATAACGCACCGTTGTAGTCTTAGGATTTGGCTCCTTGCCTTTCGCTAGCAGAATCATCTGCCAGTAATAAAAACCAACCGCGCCGAAGCTATTGATCGCTTTAATGAGATCAGAGCGACTATTATTTCCCCAAAAGCCTTTGCCGAGAACAAGTTGATGTTCATAGTCGTCTAGACTGTCAATCTTTGATTCAATCAGATCGCGTGGACAGTTTACTTGCGTGCAAAGGGGGCGTGCCAAACCAATCACATCGAGTTCTTTATCCGCAAGCGCTTTCTCCATAACAGAGCGTGATCGGAACCCGCCTGTTACCATCAATGGAATGTTGGCAGCCTCGCGAATGCGTTGTGCATATTCAATAAAGTAGGCTTCTCGCTTGCGCGTGCTCTCTCTGACCTCTGTGGGTTCAACCCCCATAAGACTCAGTTGCTCATACGTGCCGCCTGAAATCTCAAGTAAATCGACGCCGTCTTCGCCGAGCCATTTGGCAACTTGAACGCACTCTTCGAAGCTAAATCCATCTTTTTGGAAATCAGCAGAATTAAGCTTCACTCCGATTGGATATTCTGCGCCGACCTTTTCTCGCACAGCTTTGATTATAGCTCTAAGTAAGCGAGCTCGGTTCTCGATGCTTCCGCCCCATTGGTCTTGGCGTTTATTTACTTTCGGAGACAAGAACTGGCTGAGTAGATACCCATGCGCACTATGTATTTGAATCCCTTTAAAACCGGCTTCTTTGCAGAGTTCAGCTGAACGAGCGAAGCGTTGAATGACGTCTTGAATGTCCGCTTCAGTCATCGGCTTTGGCTTGCCAAAATTACCAAGCATTTCTAGGTGGACATCAGAAGGCGATAAAGGCGTACTGTTGACTAGTTTGGGGCACTGTCGACCCGGGTGATTCAACTGTACCCAGCAATGATTGCCATCTTCTTGGCTTGCTTTTGCCCAAGATTTGAAACGATCTAAATCTTTATCGTCTTCTAGTACAACATTTCCCGCACGTTCAAGATACCGGCGATCGACTTGGACATTACCCGTAATGTGGAGGCCTGCGCCACCGTGTGACCAACGGCGATACAAGGTTT
>NZ_LWGF01000685.1:0-2442 GCF_001635355.1 Oleiphilus sp. HI0125 | reverse complement strand
GGCTACAAATACAAGATCGATGTAAAACATCGCCATATGGTAGAGCCAGTTCCAGCCTTTGAAACGTCACGTGATGCGGAGCTAGTTAAAGCTTGTGAACGCTTAACTGGAGTTCCAGCAGAGGCGGTAGCTTTTGCAACGGAAGCCCCCTTCTTGAGTGGAATGGGAATGGAGACAGTTGTAATGGGCGCTGGATCAATTGATCAAGCTCATCAACCCAATGAGTTTCTTGCCGAGCAACAAGTTGGAGAAATGGCTAAGGTCCTTTCGTCGCTGATCAATAGTTATTGTATCGCGCAGCCTTAGTACGAGAGATAATAAAACATGCAAGATTGGATTAACTGGTTTCGTCACGCTTCACCCTATATCAATCAACACCGAAATCGCAGCATGGTTTTCGGCGTTTGTGGTGAGGCGATTGAGCATAAGAATTTTATTAACATCGTTCATGATATTGCTTTGCTATGTAGCCTAGGTATTCGTGTGGTGCTGGTCTTAGGAGCACGTCCTCAGATCGACAGAAATTTAATGTCGCGTGGTTTGAGTTCTGTTGTTGAGGAAAACCTAAGAGTTACGAGTAAGGAAGCACTTCCTAGCGTGCTCGAAGCATATGGCAAGGTAAGAAGTGAAGTAGAAGCCTTACTTTCTATTGGATTGGTCAACTCACCAATGCATGGCTCTTCGATTAAAGTGGTGAGTGGTAATTTCATTTCGGCGAAGCCTATGGGGGTCTTAAACGGCATTGATTATGGCTGGACCGGCAAAGTGCGTAAGGTTGATAGTGAAAGTATTAACGGTCACTTAAAAAGCGGTGCACTGGTTCTTCAAACAGGGCATGGTTACGCAGTGACCGGTGAAATTTTTAATCTGTCTTATGAAGAGTTAGCAACAGACATTGCCGTGGCACTAAATGCTGAAAAGCTCATTATGCTGGGTAGCGACAAAGCGATAGATGATGGGACGGGTGAAACCTGTAGACAGATAACCCCGGATGTCGCACAGTCATTAGTCTCTTCGACAAGCGACGATGATAACGCAAGGTTATTGGCATTAGCTCAACGTGCTTGTGATCTTGGCGTTAAGAGAACTCACCTTTTAAGTTATGTCTCTGATGGTGCGATTCTTGAAGAACTATTTACGCGAGATGGTATTGGTACCATGGTTAGCGCAGAAAGTTATGATGAGGTAAGAGCCGCCACCTTGGACGACTTAAATGGCATTCAAGAATTGATTCAGCCCTTAGAAGAGCAAGGGATTTTAGTGCGTCGCTCTCGTGAAGTTCTCGAGACCGAGCTAGATGCATTTACCGTTAATGTTCGCGACAATGCTATTATCGCGTGCGCTGCTCTGTACTCATATCCTGAGGTAGGGTGTGCAGAATTATCTTGTTTTGCTGTCGACCCTGAGTATCGTAAAGAAGGGCGTGGTGATTACATGCTTGAAGAGATTACAAATCAAGCGAAAGCTCAAAATCTTGAGTATTTGTTCGTTCTAACCACTCAGACGGAGCATTGGTTTTTAGAACGAGGTTTTGAGATGAGTGCTTACTCGGAGTTGCCTGATTCAAAGCAATATGACGTTAGCCGCAAGGCAAAAGTTTTAAGGAAAAAACTGAAGTAACGGTCCAATGATCACAGAACGAAGAACCCAAGAACGTATATCGAGTGAACAAGCCGCCACGCTGTATTTAGAATCTGGTGAAAGCTATGCCTGTGTTATTGCCGACTTTTGCGGCCAAGGGATGTATATCACTTACACGGCCAATGCACTTGGTTTATCTGAAGATAATCGCGTCATACGTGTGAGTTTTGTCGATGAGTTAGGGAAAGAACTTTTTGTAAACGCTGAGCCAAGACACGTGACATCGCAGGCGGCTGGTTTGCGTTTTTTAAATAGCTATCCTCACGTCGTAGAAAACTTAACTAAGCGCTTTGCTAACCGAGAAACGCCTGATATATCAGCTGTTCATCGCCTGGTGATCGAGCGTTGTTTACAACAATCAGATATAGCGATTACGGCAGCGTTAGAGGGCGTTCTTCCAGAAATCGTACAGTCATTCCAACAATCTGCAATCAAAGCATCGACTGATCAAGATGCAAATGCGCGCATGAGTATTGCTGAGCGCGTTGAGAAGCATAGTTCGAGTATTATTTCCAAAGCTCGCAACGATATTCTTAGCTTTGACAGCTTAGCTTTAGAGTTTTCTCAACACGAAGAAAACGAGTCGAATTTAAGTATTATCGAAAAAGTAGAGTTTGAAGATTGGTTAATCGCGCGGGTGCTCATTACGCGTTTAGAATCGCACTTTCGTACAGATTTATTGCTACTAAAAATGCGCACGGATGCAATGAATTATCATAGTCCGATTGCGAGCAGTAGCCCCTTAGGTCCAGAACGAGCGGTTTACGCATTTCGTTCAGCGATACATCGTTTCGTTAATGA
>NZ_LWGF01000684.1:0-815 GCF_001635355.1 Oleiphilus sp. HI0125 | reverse complement strand
TGGTTTCCGTCGTGATGCACACCCAATGGCTATCATGTGTGGTGTCGTTGGAGCATTATCTGCTTTTTACCATGACTCAATGGACATTACTGAAGCACAAGATCGTGAGATCGCCGGCTTCCGCCTAATCGCGAAAATGCCAACAATTGCCGCAATGTGTTACAAATACTCGATTGGCCAGCCATTCATGTACCCGAACAATGATTTGGGTTATGCAGAGAACTTCCTGCACATGATGTTCAGCACTCCTGCTGGCGATGTTAAATTTGATCCAGCAATTGTTCGCGCAATGGATCGTATTTTCATGCTTCATGCTGACCACGAACAAAACGCATCAACATCAACAGTTCGTCTTGCNGGTTCTACCGGAGCAAATCCATTCGCATGTATTGCGTCTGGTATTGCAGCACTTTGGGGTCCTGCACACGGCGGCGCAAACGAAGCTGTGTTGAGCATGCTCAACGAAATTGGCGACGTTGCAAACATTGACGAATTCGTTGCTAAAGCAAAAGACAAGAATGATCCATTCCGTCTTATGGGCTTCGGTCACCGCGTCTATAAGAACTTTGACCCACGCGCTAAAGTTATGCGCGAAACATGCGAAGAAGTTCTGTCTGTACTAGGCCTAGAGAACGACCCACTTCTCAAGATTGCGAAGCGACTAGAGCAAATTGCTCTTGAAGACGAATACTTCATCGCTCGTAAGTTATACCCCAATGTAGACTTCTACTCAGGCATTATCCTTAAAGCAATCGGTATCCCTGAGTCGATGTTCACAGTGATCTTCGCAATGTCTCGTACAATTGGTTGGTTTG
>NZ_LWGF01000683.1:0-734 GCF_001635355.1 Oleiphilus sp. HI0125 | reverse complement strand
TTACCAATCGGTCAACTTTAAAAAAATAGTAACGCGCTGACAAGTAACAAAAAATGCAAATTCTTGTTACATGATGATGAGCTTTATTATGCATTGTTTCTAGGGTAGGTTTGGGGCATAAAAAAACCCCACCGAAGCGAGGGTTTGTGTCGTTCAATTAGTGCAACTTCGTATTACACGATTGTACCTACTGTTAGTGTACCCATAATCAACACTGCAAGAATTAGCAGTAGAGGCCATGTGAAGCTTAGCCACTTGTTGTATGGCACGCGACCGATCGCCAAACCGCCCATAACAACAGCAAATGTAGGGTTAACTAGATTAACTAGACCGCTTGCCGACTGAAATGCCGTGACTGCAAGATGACTAGCAACTCCAGAGAATTCGGCAAGTGGCGCCATCACTGGCATCGACAAAACTGCTAAGCCAGATGAAGACGGTACGAAGAACGACAAAAGTATTTGCACACCAAACATAGCGTTAATGAATCCAATTTCACTTAAACCACTAACCATGCCTTCAGATGCATATAAAATAGTGCCTGTCAGATTACCCGAGTCCATGATGACGACGATACCGCGCGCTAACCCGATAACCAATGCAACACCTAGTAACTCACGTGCACCTTCTACAAATGTGTTACTAAACTCTTCTTCACCCATTCTAGCGACAATCGCTACAAGAATAGAGGAGGCTAAGAATAGTGCCGACATCTCAGCCATCCACCAACCTAG
>NZ_LWGF01000682.1:0-1414 GCF_001635355.1 Oleiphilus sp. HI0125 | reverse complement strand
CTCTTTGTCCAGAATCTTTACTTCAAGCGTATTCTGCTCAGACATTAATTTTGCTCCAAAGCACGTAGGCGACCGATCATGCCTTCTATCTTAGATTTTGCGAGTTCGTTTTTTTGTAGTAGTTGAGTACGTTCGTTATGAAGCTCTTCTTGTGACTGCTGTAAGCGAGCATTGTCTTCTTCAAGGCGCTGACAGTAGGCAAGTAATTGCTCAACTTTGTCTGAGAATCGGCTGATAGACGAGTTGTCCATGACTGCTTTCCTTAGTGATGACCTAGAGCGAAATGAAAGAGCATCTAAGATAGTCGGTGTTTCGTATTACTACGACTATAATTTGGCTCCGCCTTAGGGTCAATAAGGCTAACACCACGGGGTGAATCAGTCGTATAATTTCCCTTAAAATTTTTGCACCAACGGAGTCTCTATGAGTGATGAGATGCAATTAGAGAGCGATTTTGAATGGCTCGCCAATGTCTATAACTTAAACGGTGCGATTAACCACCCGAGTGAGTTACATGGGATTGTTATGGGACAGCTTGCCGGAAAGAGTAAGCTTCAAGACGAAATTTGGCTTGGCCTGTGTCTAGAGCACATGGGTATCGAAGAGTTCAACGTAGATAAGCAACCGAATGTCCAATCGGACCTTTGTAATTTTTACCATCAAACAGTGGAAAAAGTAGACGCCGATTCAAGCGAGTTTCAGATATGTATGCCTGATGACAGCTACTCTTTATCTGAGCGTGGGGAATCTTTAGGTGCTTGGGTTTCTGGATTTTTGGAAGGAATCGCTGTTGCGCAAGCGCAAGGTTTAACCAATCTTGACCAAGATCTAAAAGAAATACTGAGTGACTTGGTAGAAATTAGTCAGCTTGATGCACGTTTGGATAGCTCCGAAACCAGCGAGCGTGATTTTTTTGAGGTGTGTGAATACGTCCGTATCGGGGTATTGAATTTATATGCTGAGTTCAATGAGCCTGAACCGCCAGCAGACACACTAGAAACAAACGAACCATCTCCGACTTTGCACTAGTAATTAGATAGCCTTCATGAGTATTCCTATTTCAGAATATGCCGAGCGCCGCAATGCGCTCGCTGAACACATGGGCGATAACGCGATTGCGATATTGCCCTCAGCCAAGCTGTTAACTCGAAACAATGACGCAGAATTTCCGTTTCGACAAGATAGTGATTTCTATTACCTCACTGGGTTTAATGAACCTGATGCTGTGCTAGCTCTTATTCCCGGGCGAGAACATGGTGAAGCTGTGTTGTTCTGCCGTGAAAGAGATCCAACAAAGGAAATGTGGGATGGCAAAATTCTTGGGCCAGATCGTGCGTTGGAAGAGCTTGGTGTGGACGATGCATTTCCGATCAGTGATATCGACGATATTTTGCCGGGGCTTATTGAAGGCCGA
>NZ_LWGF01000681.1:0-17580 GCF_001635355.1 Oleiphilus sp. HI0125 | reverse complement strand
AGTAGACTGCTTTTCGATATCAGTATTCTAGTTGTGTGATTACAAGCTAAATAACGGCTGCAAAGCACTCTAATTGAGGAGGACTGACATGTAGCTCTTTTGAAGATGGGCCGCCCGCATTTGCATGCGCTTTACGAAAAGCTTCAGATTTGGTCCATGCGCGAAATGCTTCTTCCGACTCCTAAACTGCACGTGATGAGATCAAGGTGTATTCTTCGGTAGTTTCGCCTTGCAGTAAATTAAACGATTTAAATCCTAGTACCTCGCTTAGAAAGGAATCGCGATTCTTCCAGATCTCGATAAAGTCTTTCTCACAACACAGTTTGATTTTGAAGCGGTTCATTGCGATGTACACGTTTGTACTCCTAAGCTATTTATTAAGGACAAAGACTACGCCTTGTTATTGGTTGAGGTGAAGTTCTTTTTGAAGTTTGTTGGTGAGGTTTAAAGAGGCTAAGCGATGTGACTCGCTGAGATAATAACGCAGCTCTTCTTCATTTTGACGGTCGGTGCATTGAATCCACTTCGTTCCTCGATTCGCAAAATAGGGAGCAGGTCGGTAACCACCTTTGTGCTGTATAAATTGAAAATCTAGTTCGGAAGTCTCAAATGAAAAGGTAGGCGTTTTGTTTGCCCCATTCCAACCTCCGATTGCGAAAAGTTCTAAACATGAGCGCCTCCCCATTGCATACCATAGTTCGTGCAGGGTAGATTGGCGCAAAATCGATTGAACTGGTTGTAGGTCATATGGGTATTTGGATCTCGCAGCCTTATTTTTCTTTCTGAACCAAAATACTAATCAAGGCTAGGAGGGCGGACCCTAACATCAGAAACAACGACACAGCGTTTAAGACTGGTGTCGATCCTTCTTTAAGTCTGTCATACATCGCGATAGTTAAGGGGGCATCAGAGCCGACTAGCATGAGTGTTGTATTGAAATTTTCAAAAGACATCAAGAACGCGACAACGCCTGCGCCGAGCATGGCTGGCCTGAGGTAGGGTAAGGTAATAGTACGTAATACTTCAAAGCGACTTGCGCCTAGATTGTAGGCGGCTTCCTCAAGTGATCTATCAAACTTTTTCAGCCGAGCCGAAATAACTAAGGTCGCAATCGTAGTTATAAAGGCGAATTGGCCAAGCACTACGAGTAATAGCCCTGGTCTAAGGAACTCAAGATCCCACCCAATATGATCTTCAACTCCGTTAGCAAGCGTGTTTGAAAATACGAGAATAGAGATGCCGAGAATGACGCCCGGAATAACCAGAGGCAGCAACAACAATATGTATGCGAATTGTTTGAAGCGAAACTCATAACGTTCAAATAAAAAGGCATTGCTTGTGCCGATCGCAATGCTCAGTCCAGTCACACAGCATGCAACAAAGAATGAAACGCCAATGCCGTTCATTAGGCTACGATCATGAAATAAGCCTAATTTAGGTTGGGTATCGTTAATAAACCAATCCCATGTAAAGCCTTTCCATGGTAGTGACGGAAACAGGGAGTCGTTAAAGGCAAAGCTCGCGACGACCACTAATGGCGCAATGAGGTAAACAAAAAATAGGAAGATATAGAGCTGATAGCTCCAGTTGTAGCGATTTGATCTGGGTATAGTAGGAAGCATATAAAGTCCTTAGCTTTTCGCTACTGTCGAAGCGAGCGTTTGTCCGGATAGCTTCAAACCAAGCCACACGATGGTGGATGAAACGATAAGTAATAAAAAACCAAAGGCAGCGCCGAGCTCCCAATTAAATCGGGTAATAAACTGGGTATAGATCTGACCGGTAAACCACATACTCGATTTACCTCCGAGTAGAATTGGTGTGAGGTAATTACCGAGCGTTAGCATAAATACGACAATGCAGCCGGATATTATGCCCGGCATTGAATGTGGGATAACGATCTCTTTCAGGATAGAAAGCTTACTGCCGCCAAGGTCATAACCCGCTTCAATTAAGCTGTCATCTAAACTATCTAAAGTGCTTACCAACGGCACCACCATAAATAACATGGAGGTGTAAATTAAGCCCATCATCACGGTGACATCGTTGTATAAAAATTCGATTGGACCGTCGATCAGTCCAAGCCACTGCAGAGAGGAGGAGATAACTCCAGTTTCTCTGAGAAGGATCATCCAACCAAAGGTGCGCACTAATTCGCTAACCCAAAACGGCAACAGGCAGAGTAAAAATAAGATGCTTTTGGTTTTTCCACGCAACATCTTAGCTATGTAATACGCTACGGGAAAAGCAATAATTAGTGTAAGCACTGTGGCAAGTATCGACATAAATGCCGTTCTCGCTAAGGTATTCCAATAGAACGGCTCAGTAAAAAATTCTGCATAGTTTGCCAAGCTTGTTTCATAGGTTCGAGGGGCAACTTTTTCTCTAATCGATAAGAAGAACATATCGATATGAGGGATGATCACAAGTAAGCCTAGCCAAAGTAAAAAAGGACTAAGCAGGAGTATCAGGGTGAGTCGTGTCTGGCTTGAGTTCATTTTATCTTTCCTAAAACGCTCAAGCTTGGTTCGTAAATACTTTGGCGATATCTGCTCGCCAGCTTAATGATAGTTTGTCGCCTGCCTTAAGATCTGAAAACTCACCTGTCTGAGGTAGGGAAACAATAATCTCTTCCGCATCGTTGTTGGTCATGATTGCGCGGCTCTTAGCACCGTCGAACAATACACTCTTTACAGATGCCTGGAGTTGATTATCCGCTGTAGTTTGCTCTTGTCCCAATGTGATGGATTCGGGACGAAGATAGATATTCACTGTTTGTCCGATTTCAAGATTGCTTGTCGTTTGGGTTTGAATCGATAAACCGCTCGTGGTGGTTAGTGTGGTGCGTTGAGAATCTTGTACGCTGACTGTAGCCTCCCAATGGTTACTTTCTCCAACAAAGTCGGCGACAAAGGGCGTTTGTGGTTCATAGTAAAGTTCTTGGGGCGTACCGACTTGTTCAAAGCGACCATGATTCATGACCGCAACTTGATCAGACATAACAAGCGCCTCTGACTGGTCATGCGTGATGTACACAAAGGTGGTATCAAACTGGCTTTGTAGTTGTTTTAGTTCAACCTTCATATGCTCGCGAAGTTTTAGATCGAGTGCTCCGAGCGGTTCATCAAGAAGAAGTACGGAGGGGTTGAGAATCATACAGCGTGCAATGGCAATACGTTGTTTTTGCCCGCCAGATAATTGATCAATACGTTTACTTCCTGCGTCTGGCAAACCAATACGCTCTAATGAATCTTTTACACGCTGATCAATCTCGGCTTTCGCCACTTTTCTGCGGCGAAGACCGTAAGCAATATTTTCTGCAACACTCATCATCGGGAACAGCGCTAAGTGCTGAAAAACGAGATTGACAGGGCGTTTGTTAGGCGGTGTCGAAAGGACAGATTTGCCTTTAATTTTTATGTCGCCCGAGGTCGGCTCGTAAAACCCTGCGATCATTCGTAATAGCGTGGTTTTCCCGCAGCCAGATGGGCCAAGAATTGAAAAGAAGGAACCTTTGGGTATGGAAAAAGATACATCGTCAACGGCAGTAAATTTATCAAATTGCTTTACTAAGTGTTGGCATTCTAAATCGCAGGACATTCGGGCGTTCCACTACATAAAAAGAGAACGTCGAGGTCTTTCGACCTCGACTCATTGCTTAAAATAATAGTCGTCGTAGTGACTATTTAGCGGCGTTGATTCTATCGAGGGCTTTACCTTCCATCGTTTCTAAACCAGCAGGTACGGTCGGGTACCATTTAATATTATCGATGTCAGCTTGGCTGAACGATGCTTTGAAGCGTTTTTGTAACTCGGGGTCTACTTCAACATCACCACCTTTAGATGCTGTGAAGTTACCTGCCACGTTCGTGATCATACTTGCGATTTTTGGTTGCATTACAAAGTTGATCCACTTGTATGCCGCGTCTTCTGCTTTGGTTTTACGTGGCAGCACAAAGGTATCGATCCAGCCGAGTGCACCAGAAGTTGGTGCAACGAAAGTAACGTTAGGTAGCTCTTTGTTTAGCTTCCAACCGCCTGTATCCCACGCCATTGCTGCAGTCGCTTCTCCAGAGCGGAGGAGATTCATGAGTGCATCACCTCCAGACCAGTACGTTTTAACATTGGCTTTACAAGAGATGAGCTTGTCAGTGACTTGATTGATGATGTCTTGGTATTTAGCTGTGTCGCCATATGCAGCAAATGGATCTAAGCCCATAGAGAAAGCAAAGCCAATCAGGGTAGGGCGCTTCAAACGATAAGAAACTTTACCCGCAACATCCGCGCTACATAGGTCCGCATAGTCTTTAACGCTTGCTGCCATTTTTGTATCAAGAACTAAGCCGCTAGTACCCCAAATATGCGGCACACCGTATACATCTCCGTCGAACATCGTGGTATTTTTTGTCGCTTCGAGCATGGAATCGATAAACAAGCTATTGTCGATTTTGCTCAAGTCAATCGGCTTGTAGATATCAAACTCCGCTTGCGCACCTGAAATACGATCTTGGCTTGGTTGCGCAAGGTCGAAACCAGATCCACCTGTCGCACGCAGTTTAGAAATCATATCTTCGTTGTTTGACTTAGTTACCTCAACGTCAATGCCAGTTTCGGCTTTAAATTGTGCGATAACTTCATCTGGAGCATATCCGCCCCAAGTTAAGAGCCGAAGCGTTTCCGCACTTGCGAATTGCGACGCTCCAAGCAAGATGGCTGCAGATACTGCACCAGTGGTAAGTTTCTTTATTGCTTTCATTCTGGATATTACCCCTTTTTATCGTATTGATTGCAGCCTCAATCGGTTGCTAGTAAAGACGACGCATCCGTGTTGGGAGGTTTCCCTATACAGCATAAGACACAAATGAAGCGTCGTGCCGAACTATAGTCGATAACATAGACAGTTTTGTGACAGCGAAAATGCGGTGATAAAACTATTTGGAAAAGATTATTACTTGTGGAGTTCGTGACTATTGGTAGTTTAATTCATCTGAATAAATACATTAAAGGAGGTATCTTTTGGAGTATGTCTAGGCAGGGACAAAAAAGGGGTATTAAGAGTCGCCACTATGGCTCTTAATTTGGTAATGGCCGTACTTAATGAAACTAATTTTTTGGGCTTTGAATTCATTGCTTGTGCTGTCCATATATTGGATTACGACTCACCGCCTGAGCCGGGGAAGAATAAATCAGCAAGAATTAATTTTCTTGATCATAAAGTGGCTGGACTGCTTATTTAATTTATCTTCTTCCGTACAATCGTGCAGTGCGAAGCAGCAGTGAATCAAGCGATAGCAGTGATTTCGATAGTCTAAGTAGTCATCAGCAATGAGTTCTTTCCATTGGCTAAATATATTTTCTAGCAAGGGGATTTCGGATGATATTTGCATGCTTATAAGCTCTTAAGTGCGTCTTTAATTTCATGTTTAAAATCGGTGGCGTCACATACCCATACGCTTGTATCAGCACCTGGGAACACACCAATTTCTATCTTTGCTTGATCTAGCTCTTCAGCAAGGTCATCAATAAACGTATCAACAGGAATCGCGATGGCCGTTACCTCTTGATCAAACTCAGAAATAGCAACGGCAGCTTCTTTACTCGGCCACATTGGAAGGTAGCTAAACGCGTCTTCTTCATAGTTGATCGTAATAAAGTCTTGCTGAGCATTAATTAATACCCAAAGCTGTTTATGCTCTAATATTTGTTCGATGGTGTAATCGTAGCGATCTTCAGGTTCCATCGCGCTAAGTTGTTCGAGGCTTTGTTTAGTCATGTTTTTTCCAATTTTCCCAAGGCGAAGGGGATGGGGTGTTAAAAGTAGACAAATAAAGCTGTTCTACTTTAGTACGAGCCCATGGCGTGCGACGCAAGAATTTTAGCGATGATTTAATCGATGGATCTTTCTTGAAGCAATTGATACTGACGCGGCTCGCTAATCCATCCCAACCATAATGCTCATAAAGTTTTTCTACAATCGTAGCCAGCGTGATGCCATGAAGAGGATTGTTTGGTTGTTCCTGACTCATGTGAGTGTCGTTTTCCTTTTGTTGAATGCAAAACACTATAGCTAAAAACAGCCGGTTCGTTGAAATTGCCTAGATTCTAAGTGGCGTAGAGGTCTTGCGGCAAGTGATGCATGAAATCGCTTATGCAAGAGGGAATTAGCATAGTTAACTAAGTGCTTGTATTCCTTTAGCGTCTAAACAGCATTTCTTTAAGTAAAAGTGATCTAAACAAGTGAATCTGATTGCGACTATCTTTATGTACTGTAAGAACGGAGCCCAGCGGAGGAGCTAACTATGTTGCTTTCACATATGTTTGGATTGGCCACTCACCCTACTAGAGAGTGGCAAGAAATCAAAAAAGAGCATTCCATGCCGACAAGGATCTTTGTCGCGTACACCTGCATATTGGCCGCCATCGGGCCTCTGTGTGCTTATTATTCTACCACTGTAGTTGGTTGGACAATCGGTGATGGGGCCGTCACGAAGTTGACCGCAGACAGCGCATTCCTCTTGTGCGGGTTAACATATCTAACGATGCTGCTGGGAGTATTTTTTATTGGCTACATGATCGACTGGATGGCTCAGACCTACGGAGCTGAGCATGACGAGCAAGCTGCAAACGGAATTGCACTCATGGCATACGCATGCACGCCTCTGTTTTTAGGTGGTTTTTCGCTGTTATATCCTGTCTTTTGGGTCAACGCCTTAGTATTTGTATTTGCTGCCGCATGCGCAGGGGTTCTTCTACACAAGGGTCTTCCGATCGTGATGCGTATTTCAGAAGATAGAGCGTTTTTCTTCGAAGGGGCGATTCTCGCAGTCGCGCTCGTTTATCTTGTCTCAACGCGTGTCGCAACGGTAATTATTTGGTCGTTGGGTATAGGGCCAGAATTTATTGGCGGATAATAGGTAGAGACTAAATCGAGCCGCAAATGCTCTCATGAGATTTGCGGCTTTTTTATACCTAAGATTCGTAGCCGGCATTGTTTTAAACAATATATTGTTGTTTGTTATTAAAAATGCCTATATATTGTGTTTTGCATTGGTTCACATCTACTAAATAGACACGTAAGAATGTCTCTGAATTAGTTGTGCTAAGAGAGAATCTGGTGAAAATCCAGAACTGACGCGCAGCGGTAATTGGGAACGAAAGCGACATAATGCGAAGCAAGATAGCTACACGCATTAGGCACTGGAACGTAAAATTCTGGGAAGTCGTCGCTGTAGGATAATCGTTAGATTTAACACACGCCCATAAGTCCGAAGACCTGCCAAAGCAACCCATTTATCACAAGATAAATGGGCTTTCATACCTTCGCGACTATAGGGTGATCGAAAGACAGCATTATTGGCAATGGCAGCTTTATTGGTTGTCTCACTGTGTGTGCTGTTCATATAGATTTTTATGGCGAAGGGTTATTGGTCTAGTTGACCGAAACGCGATGAGAATTAATTATGACAACTCCAAATGCACTCTCTGATCCTAATATCAAACCAGTCTCAAACACTTCTAATTTCCAGCTTAAAGTGATCAAGCGCGATGGGACTCTCGATTCATATAATAGTGACAAAATAGCAGTCGCAATCACCAAAGCAATATTGGCCGCAGAGGATCATGATCATGCGGATGCAAGCCACGTTAAGCAGCTTGCCGATCAGATTGTAAGTGGTATTCATGGTCGCTTTGAAAAGCAATATCCATCTGGCGGCTCGATCAATATCGAGGATATACAAGATCAAGTTGAGCTAGGCTTGATGCGTCAAGGGATGCAGAAAGTTGCACGGGCTTATGTTTTGTACCGTGAGGAGCACGCTCAGCAGCGTAAAGATCAACAGCCTAGCGAAGAGGCACATCCTCGCTTCAAAATGCAACGCAATGATGGCTCTGAGGCGCCATTAAACATTGGTCGTATTCGCGCTTTGATTTCTCAGGTGTGCAGAGGCCTTGAAGGCGTTGATGCAGATCATTTATTAGATTTGAGCTATCGCAACCTGTATCACGGCATTAAAGAGGAAGATATTGGTACAGCGCTTATTATGGCTGCGCGACCTTTGATCGAGTCAGAGCCGAATTATTCGTTTGTTAGTGCAAGGTTGTTGTTGGATTCGTTAATGAGCGAGGTGGGTAAGGCATTGAATGTTTACTTGCCTGCTGCGATAGAAGATGCGAGTAATGCGTATGCTGAAATATTCGAAGCGGGCATCCGTTTTGGCATTCAAGAAGAGCTTATCGATTCTAAGTTAGATTCCTTCAATATAGAGATGCTTGCCGATGCGCTCAAACCAGAGCGTGACAACCAGTTTACCTATTTAGGGTTACAGACTTTATACGATCGTTACTTTATTCATCATGAAGAAACGCGTATTGAATTGCCGCAAACCTTTTTTATGCGAGTCGCAATGGGGCTCGCGCTAAATGAGGATGACCCTACAGCGCGTGCAATTGAATTTTATGACCTCTTGTCATCGTTTGATTATATGAGCTCAACCCCCACCTTGTTCAATTCCGGAACGTTAAGACCTCAACTATCATCGTGCTATCTGACCACTGTTCCAGATGACTTGAGCGGTATATATGACGCTTTGCGTGACAATGCCTTGCTCTCAAAATGGGCAGGTGGATTGGGTAATGATTGGACTAATGTTCGCTCGCTAGGCGCGCACATCAAGGGAACTAATGGCCAGTCTCAGGGGGTCGTGCCGTTCCTTAAAGTTGTAAATGACACGGCTGTTGCAGTGAACCAAGGCGGTAAACGCAAAGGAGCCGTTTGTGCATACTTGGAAAGCTGGCATTTAGATATCGAAGACTTTCTCGATCTTAGAAAAAATACAGGGGATGAGAGACGTCGCACACACGATATGAACACCGCTAATTGGATTCCAGATCTTTTTATGAAGCGCGTGTTTGAGGAGCAAGATTGGACCTTGTTTTCTCCTAATGATGTTCCAGACCTGCACGACTTAACTGGTCAGGCATTTGAAAAGCGTTATGAAGAATATGAGCGTAAAGCTGAAATCGGGGAGATTAAACTCTCTAAGCGTATTCCCGCATTAGATCTATGGCGTAAAATGCTCTCGATGCTATTCGAAACTGGGCATCCATGGATTACTTTCAAAGATCCTTGCAACATTCGTTCGCCGCAGCAACACGTTGGCGTAGTGCATTCTTCCAATCTCTGCACGGAGATTACGCTCAATACCAGTGAAGATGAAATCGCCGTGTGCAATCTTGGTTCTATCAACCTTGTGAATCACATTCAGGACGGCGAGTTGGATAGAGAACGTCTCCAAAAGACGATCCGAACTGCTATCCGAATGCTTGATAATGTGGTCGACATTAATTACTACGCATGTCCACAGGCCGAAGCATCTAATTTACGACATCGTCCTATCGGCCTCGGTTTAATGGGTTTTCAGGATGCTTTATATAAACTGGGTATTCCTTACTCGAGTGCTGAAGCTGTTTATTTTGCTGATCAATCTATGGAGCTTATTTCGTACTATGCACTAGAAACTTCGAGTGCATTAGCAAAGGAACGTGGAGCCTATGAAAGTTTTGAAGGCTCACTATGGGATCAGGGCATTCTTCCTATCGACTCGCTTTATAAACTCAGCCAAGAGCGCGGCGAGCGTTATACCGTTTGTGATTACAGTCAAACCTTAGATTGGGATGGCCTGCGTCAGAAGATTAAAAAGGAGGGAATACGCAACTCAAATGTGATGGCTATCGCGCCAACCGCTACGATCTCCAACATTATTGGTGTGTCGCAATCGATTGAACCGACCTATCAAAATCTATTTGTTAAATCCAACCTGTCCGGTGAATTTACGGTTGTGAATCCATGGCTTGTTGAGGCGCTCAAACGTGAAAATCTTTGGGATGCAGCGATGGTCAATGATCTTAAATATTTCGATGGCAGTGTTAAGAAAATTGATCGTATTCCAGAGAACATCAAGGCACTGTATTCAACTGCTTTCGAGATAGAACCGCATTGGTTAGTGGAAGCGGCAGCACGTCGTCAGAAATGGATTGATCAAGCACAGAGCGTGAATCTTTATATGTCGGAACCCTCAGGTAAAAAGCTGGACAACCTCTACAAAACGGCGTGGAGCCGCGGTTTAAAAACGACCTATTACTTACGTTCGCTGGGTGCAACGCACACTGAGAAAAACAGCACGCCAGTTGATCAAGGGGTTGCTGAGCAAACTTCGACGGTAGTTGGAAGTGCTAGCCAAAACGAAGTTCAGGGAAGCTTATCAAATCACAATCCGCAGACTACTCAGAAAGCGGGAAATGATTTTGAGTTGGCGAAAGGGCAAGAAGCGCCAAAGATGTGTTCAATTCTCGAACCCGACTGCGAAGCTTGCCAATAAGTTTGAGCGCATTGAAACCGAATTATATTTGAGGACCGACTATGTCATTCACGAACAAAAAAACAAGTACAGCAACGCCAAATTGGGATGACCCGCTTGCAGCGGCAATCCCTTCACAGGCACAACCAAGTATCGTCACGAACATCGCAGATCATGCGAAAGAAGAGGAGTTCGTACTCGAAGCGCTTCCTCCCGTGCGTATGGAAGATAAGCGCGTTGTAAATGGCGAAGCTGATGTGAACCAACTCGCGCCATTCAAGTATCCTTGGGCTTGGCAATATTTCTTGAACGCTAACAAAAATCACTGGACGCCTTTAGACGTAAATATGTCGCAAGATGTTCATGACTATCACCATAAACTTACGGTCGAAGAGCGCCATGTTTTTGAGAACGTACTCGCGTATCTGACAACCTCAGATATCTTAGCGATGCGGAATATTGGCCTTGCGGTCATGGAGAAAATGAGCGCGCCAGAACTACAAATTTATCAAGCACGTCAGGTGTTTGAAGAGGCGATGCATACATGGACGTATCAGCACTGTATCGAAACCATTGGTTTGGATCAGAGTGAGATATACAACCGCTACCGTGTTGTTCCTGAAATCTACAGCAAGATTCGACTCGCAAATCGCCGCTTAAATGCAGTGTTGACGACAGAGATGGATCTTAAAAATCGTGATGATCTCGAACAGTTTATGCTCTCATATACCTTCTTTGCTGGCGTATTCGAAGGGTGTTGGTTCTATAACGGATTTAGCCCGATTTTTGCACTTCAACGACGTGGCTTAATGAAAGGCACGGCAGAGCAGTTGCAGTACATTATGCGAGACGAAGTAATGCACGCGGCGTTTGGTATTAAGGTGGTTAAACAGATTATGGTGGAAGAGAACATTTCTCTTGATCCAAAAGCTGTGAAACTAATGTGGGAAGAGTCTGAAGCGGCGGAAAAAGCCTATGCGGGTTATTTACTTCGAGATCCGATTTTGGGCTATACAGCAGAGGACCACGTTGAGCAATTCAGGTTTATTGCGAATCGAAGAGCGAAACAGTTAAAACTTGAGCAGCCATTTCCTGGTGCTCAAAACGCCTTACCTTGGTTGGATGAGCAAGCTGCCTTGCGTAAAGAGAAGAACTTCTTTGAAACGCGTGTCACTGAATATCAAACCGGCGCTTCATTATCGTGGTAGCGAATCATTAGAAGGCTGCTTAAGCGATTAATAGCAGATAAACTTAGTTGAATTTCGCAACAAGTTTATCTGCTACTAAAGATTTGCTAATTCTTCTTGTAGATCTTTTTTGAGAATATTTGGCTCTGTGACCCATATAGTCGAGTCTGTGCCAGGAAATACTCCAATCTCTAGTCCATCTTTTTCTAGACCGACGACCCATTTATTAAAGAAATCTGGAAGAGATATACTCAAGGCTTCAAGCTCTGATTCATTTTTTGCGTAGGCCAGAGCTAATTCTTCGGTCGGCCAAATCGGCAAGTACTCAAAATTTTCATCTTCAGAAAATATCTTTAGAAATTGCTTATCATTGTTCACGAGAATCCAGATCTCACGTTCCTCAACCACATAGCTTATGGTGAAGTCATAGCGACCTTCGCTATCCATTTCATAGATTGCTTGCATATTCTCTTGATCCATCTTTTAACTCTCTTTGCGATATACTTTTTAGCGAAGCGAACAAACGCTCGATACGTTTTAAATTTAAGTGGGATTATACGGCTTAGGCGACCATCTGCATCGCTATCCAAACCGCTTTTAAGGCAGGTTTCTTTTTGCCTTCAATTTCAATCGTGACATCCATTTTAAACATATAACGTCCCGGTGCTTTTTCTTCTGCATGTGTTAGCTTTGCTTGCGCACGAATACGACTACCTACTTTTACGGGATGTATAAAGCGTACTTTGTCGAATCCATAGTTCACACCCATGAAAGTACCCTCGATCATGTATGCAAAGCGTTGCGCGAAGTGCGGCAGCATCGATAGCGATAACAAACCATGAGCGATGGTCGATCCGAAAGGTGTGTTTTTCGCTTTCTCCTCATCAACGTGAATGAATTGGTGGTCGAGAGTGCAGTCAGCGAATTGATTGATTTGTTCTTGTGTTACGGTGAACCAGTCTGTCGGTGACATTTCTATACCGATGTAGTTATTCAGGTCTTCTTTTCTTATTACTTTCATCAACCGTCTCTGTATATTTTTACTGGTTTAGTTGCGGCGCGGTTAAGTCCAATATCTTAAATTGAGTGGTTTGAATCACCGTGTCAATGCTACAAAGATTGTCAGGACTGGTTATTTAATGATCTAATCCGAGCGATTCATCGTGATTTTCGAACAATAAAAAGCAAATACGGAGAATATCGTGATGGAGAGTCAGTTCAGCAGTATTAAGTATTATTCTTTGGGAGTTTTACTCCTGATTTTGTCAGTGATGGTTTCTAGCGCAAAAGCAGATGAAGCGCGTTTCTTTAATAAATTTGAGTGGCATGAAGTTAACGACGGCATCAACACAGGTTGGGAGCCATGGGCGGGGTTGGCCGCTGTCAGCTTGCGTGGAAATTTTTATGTTATTGGTGGTCGGATACCCAAACAGTTTCCTTTAGCGTTTGGCGATAGCGAATTTCGTAATGATGTCTGGAAGAGTGGCGATGCAGGCCAGACATGGTTGCCTGCTTCGCTAGATGGAGAGGCGCCTTGGGCCGCGCGCGCTGACTTTCAAGCTGTAACGAAAGGGCGTTACATGTATGTGATCGGGGGCCAAGATTCGACGGCAGTGCCGAATGATTGTCCACCAAGTGATGGAGGTCAGCCACTGTTTGATATTCCTAGCGATGGTGGATTCCCAAGTGACGGTGGGTTCCCTGGTGATGGTGCCAGCGGGCCTCCTGCGTTTCCATGTTTCCCTTTTAAACTGGCTTCAAACTTTTTCAACGACGTTTGGCGTAGTAAAGACGGCGCAAATTGGCAGCTCATGACAAATGATGCTGCTTGGTCTAAGCGTGCAGGCTTAAGCCCGGTATCGCACCGTGGCTACATCTATGTAATGGGTGGATCGTTTAATGATGATTTGTCGATTATTGTTCAAGCGGATCCTTAGCGTATCTACTACAACGATGTATACCGTTCAAGAGACGGCCGAAATTGGGAATTGATGACGGATTCCGCGCCTTGGACTCCACGTGCTGGAGGCATTGTTGTCAGCAAAGGCAAGTACATGTATATGCTTGGTGGAGAGGATGGCTTTACATGTGATTCGGGCGATCGTTGTCCGCCATATTACAACGATGTCTGGCGTAGTAAGAATGGTAAGCACTGGGAGTTTTTAACTGCTGACGCAGGTTGGGCTCCACGGCCGGGACATCAGTGCGAGGTACTCTTTGGTAGTTTTGTATGCTTTGGTGGCTTTGGTTTGAGTACTAATCCGCAGGACCCATTTGCAGCGGCTAATCCTATCGATGTTTGGGTGAGCAAAAATGGCCGAACGTGGAAACAGCTCTCAGGTCCGGCTGGACAACCTTGGAATACGCAGTTACCAGAAGATATTAAGTATGATCTAGCGGCATTTCCTGTGTATTTTGCGAATGGAAGGTTCCAGCCGAGTATCTTTACATTTGGTGGTGATCGAGAAACCTTTGATCCGTTCGATCCCATTGGATTTACGAAAGTCGATAATGATGTTTGGCAGTTCCGATATGACTGGGATTGGTGGAGACGATAGTACGTATGCAGAGGTCGCTGAAAAGCGGCCTTTTTTGTTTACAGGAAGTATTGGCTTAACCAATAACACACGATACCTATTTGCGCGCAAAAGCATAGAAAACGACACTGCACGATGATGTTACTTGATGAAGCTGCATGAAGAAGCGACTGTGCAATGCGCGCGGCTAACAAATATAGCGCGAGGCTGTTGGTGATTTCTTGGCTTGCTGTAGAGATAGAAAAGAGAAGAGTTCCACCTAGGAAGGGAAATGACTCATAGCAATTCGCATGGGCTCGACTGAGTCTTTCCATCAAGGGGGATATGTCGGCACCACTCAATGAGAAGCTGTTCACTGCTTTACCTGTTTTTACAACGACTATTGTTCGGTATATCTCAATTGCAATAACTAGAAATATAAACCAGCTGATAAATCCGAGAAGCGCGAGTTCTGTTTGTGTCATTACAAAGTCCTTGAATAAAAGAGCCAATGTAATGAGTGTCGCTCAAAAGTGGAGGGAAATAAATTACGTGAGAGGTAATATTTTTGAGTTTGAGTTTGAGCTTTAATGGCTGGGGTCAGAGTGAAAGCACTCTGACCCCAATCTAGGCCTACAAAATTTGAGAGCTAGACTAGTCGTTTAACTTCTTCGCGAGAATTTCGTTAAACAGTTTCGGGTTACCTTGACCTTTAGACGCTTTCATTAATGGGCCCATAAAGCTTCCCATCAATTTCTTACGTTTCTTTTCGTCGGCTGCTTTGTACTGCGCGATTTGATCAGCCATACCTGCAAGCACTTCATCAACCATTGCTTCAAGAGCACCCGTATCAGACACCTGCTTCAAGCCTTCTGCATCGATGATTTGATCCACGTCTGAACATTTTTGGCTCCATAGTTTCTCAAATACTTTCTTAGCGCCCGAAGAAGAAACGGTGTTGTCCTTCACGCGTAGCACTAATTGACCTAATGCTTCACCAGAAATAGGTGCATTGGCTGCGCTAACATCATCTGCGTTTAAGCGAGCACTGAATTCACCCATTACCCAGTTAGCAGAAAGTTTTGCATCGCCTGAGAGGTTTGCTGAAGTCTCGAATAGAGATGCTAAACCAGCATCTGCCGAGAGAATGCCAGCGTCGTAATCACTTAGTGAGAACTCAGATACAAAACGCTCTTTGCGCGCAGCGGGCAATTCTGGCATTTGAGCACGAACTTCTTCGATGTACTCATCCGTCAACACCACTGGCAGGAGGTCGGGGCACGGGAAGTAACGGTAGTCGTTTGCTTCCTCTTTGCTTCGCATAGAACGTGCAACATGTTTGTCGCCATCGTACAAGCGTGTTTCTTGAACGATTTCTCCACCTTCCTCAAGCACATCGATTTGACGTTCAACTTCGAGAGCAATCGCTTGTTCCATAAAGCGGAAAGAGTTGAGGTTTTTGGTTTCAGTTCGCGTGCCAAATTCCTCTTGGCCTTTTAGACGCACAGAGATGTTAACGTCAAAACGCATTGAACCTTGCGACATTTCACCATCACAAATTCCAAGTGAAGTCACAATGCTGTGCAGTGTTTTAGCAAATTCTACCGCTTCTTCCGCATTGCGCATGTCCGGTTCACTCACGATTTCGATCAATGGCGTTCCAGCACGGTTCAAATCGATGCCTGACATGCCATCGTAGTCTTCGTGTAGTGATTTACCCGCATCTTCTTCAAGGTGTGCATGGTGAATGCGGATGTTCTTCTTGCTGCCATCTTTCAGTGTGATTTCAACAACACCTGCACCAACGATTGGCGCATCAAGCTGAGTCGTTTGATAGCCTTTCGGAAGGTCAGGGTAGAAGTAGTTTTTACGCTCAAATACACTGCGCTTGCAGATGTCGGCATCGATCGCTAAACCGAACATGGTTGCATAGCGGAAAGCCTGCTCGTTTGGCACAGGTAATGTACCAGGTAGTGCTAAATCAACTGCGCTTGCCTGTGTGTTTGGCTCTGCACCAAAGGCAGTTGATGAGCCTGAAAAAATCTTTGATTTAGTAGCGAGCTGAACGTGTACTTCAAGCCCGATGACGGTTTCCCATTCCATAGTTGTCTCCTCGGCTTAAGCGCTTAGCTCGGTTAGTGAATTTTCAGGACGTTGTTTGTGCCATTCCGTTTCTTGCTGGAAGGCATAACCAACGTTGAGCATGCGTGCTTCGTCGAAGTAGTCTCCGAGCAATTGAATACCACAAGGAAGGCCGTCTACTGTGCCGGCCGGTAGAGACATTGCCGGAATGCCTGCAAGGTTTGCCGTGATGGTATAAACGTCTTCTAGGTACATTTGTACGGGGTCGTCGCCTTTCTCGCCAAAACCAAAAGCAGGTGATGGCGTAGTTGGGCCGAGAATAAAATCGACGTCTTTGAATGCATTTTCAAAGTCGTTCTTGATCAGGCGGCGAACTTGCATTGCTTTGTTGTAGTAAGCGTCGTAGTAACCGGCTGAAAGCGCATATGTGCCAACCATAATACGGCGTTTTACCTCATCGCCAAAACCTTCAGAACGACTGCGTAAGTACATATCCATTAAGTCATTCGGCTCTTCACAGCGGTAGCCATAACGGACGCCATCAAAACGGCTTAGGTTAGCGGAGGCTTCTGCTGGAGCAATGACGTAATACGCTGGTACACCAAGCTGGCTGTTAGGAAGCGAAACTTCTTTAAACTCAACGCCTTTGCCTTTAAGAACTTCAATCGCTTCATCGAGTACTTTTGCGATTTCAGGATTGAGGTGCTCGTTAAAGTACTCTTTTGGAAGACCAATTTTCAGACCGCTCAAATCACCAGATAGAGCCGCCAAGTAGTCTGGCACTTCTTTGTCGATACTAGTTGAGTCTTTTGCGTCATGACCCGCCATAACTTGCAGCATTGCCGCACAGTCTTCAGCAGTTTTTGCCATTGGGCCACCTTGATCAAGGCTCGATGCGAAAGCAATCATGCCGTAACGTGAAACGCGCCCGTATGTTGGCTTTACTCCAGTTAGACCACAAAAGGCTGCCGGCTGACGGATCGAGCCGCCGGTATCTGTGCCTGTTGCAACGGGTGCCAAGCGCGCGGCTACTGCTGCAGCTGAGCCGCCAGATGAACCGCCGGGAACGAGGTGTTTGTCACCGCTCCACGGGTTAATCACTTTTCCGTAGTAGCTGCTCTCATTCGTTGAGCCCATCGCGAACTCATCCATGTTGGTTTTACCCAAACAAACCGCGCCTGCATCGATGAAGTTTTGAACGACTGTCGCGTTGTAAGGTGGTTCGAAGTTATGAAGCATTTTTGAACCACAGGTAGTTAGGGTGCCTTCCGTACAAAAGATGTCTTTGTGTGCGAAGGGAATGCCCGTCCATAAACCGGTATCGCCAGCGGCGATTTTCTCGTCAGCAGCTGCTGCATCAGCAAGTGCTTGTTCTTTTGAGACGGTAATATAACTATTGATTTTGCTGTCTAGTTTTTCGATGCGATCAAGATAGGC
>NZ_LWGF01000680.1:0-1469 GCF_001635355.1 Oleiphilus sp. HI0125 | reverse complement strand
TTGCGAAGAAGTCACCATCAGGTGCTGCACATAGACGTTCTTCCCATGGGTTGTAGCGAGGCGAATAATGTTTCGTATCGACATTTTCTCCGAGCTCTTTTTTGACATTTTTCATTAGGAGCTTTCGCATAAAATTCGGCCATTTCATACTGACAGCGTACAGTGCTCTTTGAATCAAGATGTTTCGCTTACGAGTGATCAAATATGCCCAAGAGTCAGGCATAATTTTGATCATAAAGCGCGCGATTTTGTCTGTGTCAGGTAATGACATAATGTAGGTAGGAGAGCGTTGGAGCATCGTAACGTGCGCTGCTGTATCGGCCATGGATGGAACGATTGTGATCGCAGTTGCTCCACTACCAATGACAACTACTTTCTTACCGCTGTAGTCATAGTTCTCAGGCCAGTGTTGAGGATGAAGAACTTCGCCTTTGAATCTATCTTCGTCTAAGAACTTGGGTTTATAACCTTGATCATAGTCGTAATATCCCGTGCAATTTAAAAGGAATTGGCACGTGAAGTTCTCCGTTTTTTGAGTTTGCTCATTTAGAGCAGAGAGTTCCCATTTTTGAAGTGTTGAAGACCAGTTGGCACTGATTATCTTGAGGCCGAACTTTACCTTCTCGGTGATGCCGAATTCTTGCGCTGTATCGTTTACATAGTTTCTTATGTCTGGACCTTTAGCTAACACAGTGTCAGAGAACCAGGGTTTGAATTGGTAGCCAAAACTAGTCATGTCTGAATCTGATCGAATGCCAGGGTATTTAAATAAGTCCCAAGTTCCGCCCATTGTTTGTCTTCGTTCAATGATTGCTAAAGACTTATCAGGACATTCTCTCGATATGTGGCAGGCGCTGCCAATTCCTGATAGTCCAGCGCCAATAATAATCACATCGAAATGTTGTTCTGTCATTTTTCTTATCCTGTTTAATCAAGTAACCACGAACGACTAGTATGCTTGAGAACACAGAGCCTGGCTTTGTTATTGCCAAGATAAGAATTGATATTTTTGTACGGCGCAGTTTATGTGACGTTTTTGGCTAACAAACCTTTCAGCAGTGCGGTCTCTGAAATGTGACTTACCTCGTTAAATGGCAAACTGACTTTGTATCCTGAACCAAGTGCTTCCTCACAATGGTTGCCATTTTTACTCAGTTGCATGTCATTGGCGGAAATTTCAATGTTTCCTTCTGGTGTAAGCAAGGTAAGTTTGTCGTTAATTCCGAACTTATTTTGTGCAATAAAATGGATGCGGCTCTGCTCTTTGTCGATACTCACTAAATCAGCCACAAATAATTGTTTCTCGGACCGAGAATTACCTGTTTCATAATTCTGGTATTCATCGGGCAAGTGACGTCGGTAAAAGCCTTCTGTGTATTTACGATTCGCCATGCCTTCAAGCTCGTTCATTAACCCCATGTTGAACTCTTTACCGGTGAGCGCATTGTTAATGGCTTGTCGGTATACTT